>DATAYY010000082.1:0-4825 GCA_036272325.1 Caldimonas sp.
CGCGCCTGCCCTCTGGTCGCCCGCGATCGGAGCAACGCCATGAATCGCGCCCTCGATCCGCGCTTGCTGCGCGCGCGCGACTTCACGGCGACGGCCGGCTCGGCCCGCGTCGGCGTCGCCCTGGCGCACGAATCCGCGCACCTGCACGTCGCCGGCGCGGCGCCCTACGTCGACGACCTGCCCGAGCTCGCTGGCACGCTGCACGCAGCGCTCGGCCTGTCGCCGGTCGCCCACGGCCGCCTGACCGGCTTCGACCGCGAACGGATCGCGGCGCTGCCCGGCGTCGTCGACGTGCTCGTCGCCGCCGACATTCCGGGGCCGAACGACTGCGGCCCGGTGGTGCACGACGACCCGATCCTCGCCGACGGCATCGTTCACTACGTCGGCCAGCCGGTGTTCGCGGTCATCGCCGAGACGCGCGACGCGGCGCGGCGGGCGGCGGCGCTGGCCAAGGAAGTGCTGAAGATCGAGCCGCTCGCGCCGATCCTCACTCCGGTCGAGGCGCACGCCGCGAAGAGCTACGTGCTGCCGCCGATGCACCTCGTGCGCGGCGACGCGAAGAAGGCGATCGCCGCCGCACCGCGTCGACTCACCGACACGCTCGACGTCGGCGGCCAGGAACAGTTCTATCTCGAGGGCCAGATCTCGTACGCCGTGCCACGCGAGGACCGCGGCATGCTCGTCCACTGCTCGACGCAGCATCCGAGCGAGATGCAGCACCTGGTCGCCAAGTGCCTCGGCCTGAACTCGCACCATGTCCAGGTCGAGTGTCGTCGGATGGGCGGCGGCTTCGGCGGCAAGGAGTCGCAGTCGGCGCTGTTCGCTTGTGTCGCCGCAATCGCGGCGATGCGGCTGCGTCGTCCGGTCAAGCTCCGCCTCGACCGCGACGACGACTTCCTCGTCACCGGCCGGCGCCATTGCTTCCACTACCAGATCGAAGCCGGCTACGACGACGACGGCCGCATCCTCGCTGCCGAGCTGACGATGGTCTCGCGCGCCGGCTTCTCGGCCGACCTCTCGGGTCCGGTGATGACGCGCGCGATCTGCCACTTCGACAACGCCTACTGGCTGCCCGACGTCGCGATTCACGGCTTCTCGGGGCGCACCAACACGCAGAGCAACACCGCGTTTCGCGGTTTCGGCGGCCCGCAGGGCGCGATCGCGGTCGAGAGCATCCTCGACACGATCGCGCGCCGGCTCGGCAAGGACCCGCTCGACGTTCGCCGCGTCAACTTCTACGGCCCGAGCCCGGGCGCCGGCGATCCCGGCGAGCGCAACGTCACGCCGTACGGCCAGGTCGTCGACGACAACATCGTGCGCGAGCTGGTCGACGAGCTCGCGGCGACGAGCGCGTATCGCGCCCGCCGCACCGGGATCGCTGCCTTCAACGCGACCAGCCCGGTGCTCAAGCGCGGCATCGCGCTGACGCCGGTCAAGTTCGGCATCTCGTTCAACCTCGTCCACCTCAACCAGGCGGGCGCGCTCGTCCACGTCTACGGCGACGGCTCGGTGCTCGTCAACCACGGCGGCACCGAGATGGGCCAGGGGCTGCACACCAAGGTCGCGCAGGTCGTCGCCCATACCCTCGGCGTCGACTTCGGCGCCGTACGCGTCACCGCGACCGACACCCACAAGGTCGCCAACACGTCGGCGACGGCGGCATCGACCGGCAGCGATCTCAACGGCAAGGCGGCCGAGGATGCGGCGCTGCAGATCCGGGCGCGGCTGGTGGCGTTCGCGAGCGAGCGCTACGGCGCGAGCGCGAGCGAGGTCCGCTTCGCCGCCGGCCGGGTCGCGATCGGCGCCGCGATCACGATCAGCTTTCGCGAGCTCGTCGCCGAGGCCTATCTGGCCCGCGTCCAGCTCTGGTCGGACGGCTTCTACGCGACCCCGGGCCTGTCGTGGAACCGCGAGACGATGCAGGGCCGCCCGTTCCACTACTTCGCCTACGGCGCGGCGGTGAGCGAGGTCGTCGTCGACACGCTGACCGGCGAGTGGAAGCTCGTCGCCGCCCACCTCCTGCACGACGCCGGCAAGACGCTCAACCCGGCGATCGACATCGGCCAGATCGAGGGCGGCTTCATCCAGGGCATGGGCTGGCTGACGACGGAAGAGCTGGTCTGGCATCCGAACGACGGCAGCGCGAAAGCGGGCTTTCTCCATACCCACGCGCCGAGCACGTACAAGATCCCGACCGCCAACGACTGCCCTGCCGTGTTCGACGTTCGCCTCTGGAAGGATGGCGTCGGCGACGACAACGTCGCCGACACGATCCACCGCAGCAAGGCGACCGGCGAGCCGCCGCTGCTGCTGCCGTTCTCGGTCTTCTTCGCGATCCGCGACGCAGTCTCTGCGGTCGGCGGCCATCGAGTCGACCCGCCCCTCACCGCGCCGGCGACGAGCGAAGCGATCCTGCGCGCGATCACCGCCGTGCAGGCGGGAGCTGCGCCATGAACGAGCGGCTGCTGCGCAGCGCTGCGGCCGCCTGGCTCGGCGAGGCGCGCGCGGCGATCGTCGTCGAGGTCGTCGGCGCGCGCGGCTCGGTGCCGCGCGACAGCGGCACGCGCATGCTCGTCGCTAGCGAAGAGACGCTCGGCACCATCGGCGGCGGCCATCTCGAGCTGAAGGCAATCGCCGCCGCGCGCGCGATGCTGGCGCGGGGCGACGTCGATCGCAGCGAGCAGTCGTTCGCGCTCGGCCCCTCGCTCGGCCAGTGCTGCGGCGGCGCCGTGACGCTGGCGTTCGCGCCGCTCGACGCCGCGGCGCTGGCGCGTTGGCCGGCGGCGGCGCCGCTCTTTCACCTCCAGCTGCACGGCGCCGGCCATGTCGGCCGCGCGATCACGACCGTGCTCGCGACGCTCGACTGCGACGTCGAGTGGATCGACCAGCGCGACGACGGCTTCCCGCCGGCGACCGCGCTCGGCTCGCCCTGGCCCGCGCACATCCGTCGCACGTCGGCCGACACGATCGAGCGCGAGGTCGCCGCTGCGCCGCCAGAAGCGTTCTATCTCGTCCTCACCCACGAGCACGCGCTCGACCTGCGCGTCGTCGAGGCGATCCTGCGCCGCGGCGACTTCGCGTTCTGCGGCCTGATCGGCTCGCGGACCAAGCGCGCGAGCTTCGTTCGTCGCCTCGAGGCGCGCGGCGTCGCCGCCGACGCGATCGCTCGCCTGACCTGCCCGATCGGGATCGCGTCGGTGACCGGGAAGGAGCCGGCGGTGATCGCCGCGGCCGTCGTCGCGCAGTTGCTCGAGCGCGCGACGGCGCAGCTCGGCCCGGCACGACACGGCAGCCAAATGATCGGGACAGCGCCGAAAGCTTGACGTATCCTGCCCGGCACGCTCAACTGCGCACGCAAATCGAAGCGGCTTCCGGTCATGCAGCGTTTTGAAGCCTCTCGGCGCAACATCGGGCCGCATCGCGTTGCCTGGCGTCGTTCGAGGGTTCCGTGGACGCGCTGCCTGCTCGCGGTGCCGGTCCTCCTGCTGAGCGGCTGCAACTGGGCGGTGCTCGATCCGCGCGGTCCGGTCGGGCAGGCCGACCGGACGATCCTTCTCGGCTCGCTCGCCATCATGCTGGCGATCGCCGTGCCGACGATCGTCGCCATCTTCGCGTTCGCCTGGTGGTATCGCGCCTCGAACACCCGCGCCCTCTACCGGCCCGACTGGGAGTTCTCGGGCGCGATCGAGCTCGTCGTCTGGTCGATCCCGTGCATGGTGATCCTCCTTCTCGGCGGCGTCGCCTGGATCGGCTCGCAGCTGCTCGATCCCGCCAAGCTGCTCTCGGAGCGCGAGGCGCCGGTCGAGATCCAGGTCGTGTCGCTGGACTGGAAGTGGCTCTTCATCTATCCGCACGAAGGCGTCGCGAGCGTGAACCAGCTCGTCGTGCCGGCGGGCGTGCCGCTGCGCTTCTCGATCACCTCGGCCAGCGTGTGGAACGTGTTCTTCGTGCCGCAGCTCGGCAGCATGATCTACGCGATGAACGGCATGCGGACGCGGCTGAACTTGCAAGCCGACGAGCCCGGCACCTACCAGGGCCTGTCGGCGCATTTCAGCGGCGACGGTTTTTCCGACATGCATTTCGCGGTCCGCGCGGTGAGCAGCGACGAGTTCGGCGCCTGGGTCAAGTCAACCAAAGGGGTCGGTCCCACTCTCGACGCAGCCAGCTACGCGGCGCTCGCCAAGCAGAGCGCAAACCTGCCGCCTTCGACGTTCGGCACCGTGACGCCCGAGCTCTTCACCCAGGTGGTGCGGCAGGATCTGGCGCCCGGCCCCGGCCCGGCGACCGATCGCGGCGGCGCAGCCGAGGCAACCGGAAAGGGCCACTGACGATGTGGGGCAAGCTCACCTGGGAGGCCATTCCCTTCCACGAGCCGATCGTCATGGTCACGTCGGCCGTGGTCGCGGCCGCGATCACCGGCACGCTCGTCTGGGTCATCGTCAAGGGCCATCTTCCGTACCTCTGGAAGGAGTGGCTCTCCAGCGTCGACCACAAGCGGATCGGCGTGATGTACATCGCGCTGGCGCTGGTGATGCTGCTGCGCGGCTTCGCCGACGCGCTGATGATGCGCTCGCAGCAGGCGGTCGCCCTGCACAGCGCCGGCTTCCTGCCGCCCGAGCACTACAACCAGGTCTTCTCGGCGCACGGCACGATCATGATCTTCTTCGTCGCCATGCCGTTCGTCATCGGCCTGATGAACTTCGCCGTGCCGCTGCAGCTCGGCGCCCGCGACGTCGCCTTTCCGGTGCTGAACTCGGTCAGCTTCTGGTTGACCGCGTCCGGCGCGCTGCTGGTCAACCTTTCGTTCGTTCTCGGCAATTTCTCG
>DATAYY010000083.1:0-20586 GCA_036272325.1 Caldimonas sp.
GAGGAGGTGCTGGTCACCCGAAAGGGTGCGGTGCGCGCGGGCCGAGGCCAGCTGGGCATCATTCCGGGAAGCATGGGTGCGCGCTCATACATTGTGCGCGGCCTGGGAAACCCGGAGAGCTTCGAAAGCTGCAGCCACGGCGCCGGCAGGACGATGTCGCGAACGGCGGCGCGTAAGCAGTTCACCATCGCGCAACACGAGGAGGCGACTCGTGGCGTGGAGTGTCGTAAGGACGCGGACGTCATCGACGAGACGCCGGCGGCGTACAAGGACATCGACGCGGTGATGGCGGCGCAGCAGGACCTCGTCGAGGTCGTGCACACGCTGAAACAGGTCGTCTGCGTGAAGGGCTAGCCAGAGGGTGACTCAATGGGCGTTCGCGATGCGGACGCCCTTCTCTTTTGGAACGACGGCGACTGGACCGCCTAGGTCATGGCGCCTTCGATCGCAACGGCTTGACCGGGAGCTCACAGCTAACGGCACTTGCATATCGCCTGAGCGTCGTAGGCGATGGACCATGCTTGCCCGCTCGACAAGGGCGGTCGGCGCGTCCAAGACAGGAATTTGAGCATGCCCAAACTGGGCATGAACGTACCCGTTTCGGGTAGGCGGCGTTCGTCAGCGCTGCGGATACCAGAGCTCGATGCGTCCAACCGCTCCGTCCGATGTCGGGCGATATACCTTCGCGATGTACGGCGGCGCATGCAACGCGAGGAACGGCTCGATCACCTTCATCGAAGTCACGAAGCCTCGTGCCAATTGGGCCGTGGGAACGCGTCCGATGACGATGAGCAGAGCCACCTTGAACTGCACTACAGCTGCGAGTTCGTTGGGCACGTACCGAATTCGACTGTTATGCGATATCGCGACTCGTCCATTCCTGCCGCAATGCTCGAGCCACTGCTGGTCGCTGCCATCTGCCGGGAACAGGTCAACGTGACGTTCGACGCTCAGACCAGCCTCGGCGAGGACGGCCGGAAACTGCTTGCCGAGATCTCGATCGGTGAAGTAGGTCCAAGTCACGCGGCGCGCGAATAGAGGACCGCTTGCTGCACCTCCTCGGTCGATAGGTCGTAGTCCTCCGCTACAGCAGCGACGGTTTCGCCGGCATCGATACGGTCGGCGATCGCAGCCGTCGACACTCCAGCACGCCGCACGATCGGACGCCCGAACGCAACCTTGGGATCAATCGCAATCGGGCGATCGGCCGTGTGCTGGGTCGAATCGAGGTAGGGGTACAGGCGAACCGGAAACTGCCACTCGTCCCACTCCACCCGCTGCAAGTGGCGTTCGAACGCCACGCGCATTGCCAACTGGCCGGATGCACTGAGGTTGATCAGCTCGACATAACGATCAAGAAAAATCTCCCCTGCGTGCGTCCGCAAATGGGGGCTAAGGAGAAGCCGCTGCACTTGAAGCTTCTTCTCCGCGAAAGCAATGGACTTCCTCAACTCCGCCAGCGCGACGCCGTGCTCGGTTCGCAATGAGCGCAGCACATGAGCTTCGATGAGGTTGTAGAACGACAGCTGCACAGGTTGCTTGTGCGCCGGCTTGATCAATGGATGAAACGTGGCCTGCGAGTCGCCCTTCGGATAGTCGCGCCCGATCACCCAACTGCGCAGCGTCGCTGCAGGCAGGCGGACGTAGCGAGCCGCCTCGGTCAGACCATAGGCTGGCTGGTTGCGGATGTCGTTTGCTTCTGCCTTCATGTGGACCCCTTCCGCTCGGCGCACTGCGCCCTCGTGCTGCGGAGTTGGCTGCTGACAAAGTCTACATCCCGACCCGCTGCGATCAAGTGCGCAGCAGGGCCGCCGGGCGTCATCGAGTCGTGCGACGCCGAGGCGGGACGGCGGCGGCGACCGAGCAAAACTAGTCGAGTAGTCCGCGCTTTCGCCGATCGACGTCCAGATAGTCTGCCGATGCTGAAGCATGTCGGGCGCACCTCACCATCGCTCGAAGGCGATGTTCGCATAAATCGTTTATGAACGATATATTGACAGTATCGGCTTTAGCCGATATTCTTTACTCGTTCTGAGCAGACTCATCCCATGGACTACCCGATCCGACTCGCGGACCAACTGAAAGCGCATCTCCGCTCGCTGCGCAAGCAGCGCGGCCTCACCCAGGCCCAGCTGGGGAAGCGGCTCGGCATCGGCCAGGTCCGGATCGCCGAGATCGAAGCCCGGCCCGGACTGGTGAGCGTCGACCAGCTCGTCAAGCTGCTGTCGGCGCTCGGTGCTGGCCTGGTGGTGCGCGACATCGAAGGCGGATCCGCCTTTCCGGTCGTCGGGCCGGCGCCGGAGCCAGGTTCGTCCGCGCACGGACCTGCCGCCCGAAAGAAGTCCGCTGTGGTCGCCGGCAAGGCCCGCAGCACCGCGTCGAAGCTTCGCATTCCTGCGAAGAAGGGCTCCTGGTGAGCTCGGTGCTCGGCATCTGGATGAATGGCGAGCTGGTCGGCCACTGGTCTGTCGAGCGAGGTACGAGCACCCTTACCTACACGAGCTCGTGGCTGCAGTCGGACAAGGTTCGCTCCTTGTCGCTCTCGTTGCCGATCACCGGCTCGCGCGAGATCCGCGGCCCGGTCGTCGCGAACTGGTTCGACAACCTGCTGCCGGACAACGACAGCATCCGAAAGCGGCTCAGCCGGCGCTTCCGGACTAGGAACACCGAGGCGTTCACCCTCCTCGAGGCCATCGGTCGCGACTGCGTCGGCGCCGTCCAGCTTCTCCCAGAGGGGATAACGCCGGAAGGCTGGGATCGCGTCGACTGCGAGCCACTGACCACGGACCAGGTTCATGCGCTCCTCGGCGCCGTGCCCTCGGAAACGGCGCTTGGCATGGGCGGTGACGACGACGACCTGTTCCGGATCTCGCTCGCCGGCGCGCAGGAGAAGACTGCGTTGACGAAGGTCGGCAGGCGATGGTGTCGGCCGCACGGCGCGACCCCGACGACCCACATCTTCAAGCTGCCACTGGGTCTCGTCGGCGGATCGCGTCGGGTTGACCTGTCCGACTCGGTCGAGAACGAATGGCTCTGCGCCGAGATCCTCCGCGCGATGGGCCTGCCGGTGGCACACGCGGAGATGGCCGAGTTCGCGGGGCAGAAAGTCCTCATCGTGGAACGCTTCGACCGGGCGTGGATGGACGGGCGGACATGGATCGCGCGGCTGCCGCAGGAAGACTTCTGCCAGGCCCTCGGCTATCCGCCGGACAAGAAATACGAGAAGGACGGCGGGCCGGGAATGGAGGCCTGCCTGAGGCTCCTCGACGGCAGTGCCGACGCCGAGGTCGATCGCCTGTCCTTTCAGCTCACGCAGCTCGCGTTTTGGCTGATGGCGGCAAGCGACGGGCACGCCAAGAACTACTCGCTCTTCCTGCAGCAGGGGGACGCCTATGCGATGACGCCGCTCTACGACGTCATCTCGGTCTGGCCCTACCTCGGCGACGGCGCCAACCAGTTCCGCTGGCGCAGCGCCGGGCTCGCGATGGCGCTGCGCGCCAAGAACGCCCATTACGCCTTCCACTCCATCCGCGCCCGGCACTGGCACGCGCTGGCGATGAAGAACGGCGGCCCGCCGACATGGCAGGCCATGCTCGCCATGATCGGCCAGGTCGAAGGCGCGCTCGCCGCCGTCGAGGCACGACTGCCGAGATCATTTCCGGGCAGAACGTGGGACACCATCCAGGCGGGAGTGCGGTCCCAGCTGCACGCGTTCACCGCCGGCCTGAGCGAACTCGAGGGCGGCTAGCGGGAGGGCGTCTCTGCATAAAGGCGGCAACCTAAAACAACGTAAGGCGTTGTTTTAGGTTACTGCCCGATATTGAATCGGACGTGGCCATTGATTCAGGACCGCGAACGTTGCTCCATTTCGGCTGGCCTTCGCTTCGCCTTCCGCTGCCCCAGCTCGATGTCGGTGCCGAGCCGCAGCTTGTCCAGGTAATCCGCCCAAGTCTGAAGCATCGCCCTGCGCTGCTCGATGAACTCGGTCCGGTTGTAGGCCCGGCCCAGGCTGTCACGAACCGAGTGCGCCAATTGCGCCTCGATCACGTCGGGGCTGAAGCCCAGGCGCTCGTGAAGCATCGTCCGCGCGGTCGCCCGAAAGCCGTGGCCGGTCACTTCATCTGCAGCAAAGCCCATCGCGCGCAGCGCGGCATTGAGCGTGTTGTCGCTCATCGGCCGGTCATGATGCCGCTCGCCCCGAAACATGAGCTTGCCCTGACCGGTCAGCGTGTGCAGCTCGCGAAGGACCGCGACGGCCTGCCTTGGCAGCGGCACCAGGTGGGGCGCGCCATGCACCTTCTGGCGCTTTTCACGCTTCATCCGTGCCGAAGGCACAGTCCATAGAGCCGAATCGAAATCGACTTCGCTCCATTCGCCGAACCGAAGCTCGCCTGGTCGGAGCAAGAGCATCGGAGCAAGCTTCAGCGCAGCACGCACGACATGCGTGGCGGCGTAAGCATCGCAGGCGCGCAGCAGCTCCCCAAAGCGCGC
The DNA here is from genome assembly GCA_036272325.1 of Caldimonas sp. Classification (GTDB taxonomy): domain Bacteria; phylum Pseudomonadota; class Gammaproteobacteria; order Burkholderiales; family Burkholderiaceae_C; genus Schlegelella_A. Next base: position 4,492 of record DATAYY010000083.1, read on the forward strand.
CGGATTTGTGATCGCCGGGAAATGCTTCGGCGTGGGTCGCCTGAGCGCGTCCTTCAGATCACGCGCGGGGTTGTGCTCGGTCTTGCCGATGGCAACGGCATAGCGAAAGACCTGGCTGCAGTTGTCAAGCGCCCGGTGCGCAGTCTCGACCACGCCCCGGCTCTCGATCCGGCGCAGCACCTCGAGCAGCCGCGGCGGCGAGACCGCATTGACAGGAAGCCGACCGATCCACGGGAAGATGTCGTTCTCGAGCCGGGCGATGATCTTCTCGGCGTACCTCGGCGCCCAGCCGCTCTTCTTCACGTCGTACCACTCGCGACCGACCGCCTCGAACGAGTCGGCCGGAGGCAGACCCTTCGCCTCCAGCTTCTCGGCTTCCCGCTCCTTCACGGCAGCGGCCTTGGCCGCTTTGCGCTGGTCGCTCGGATTGATTCCTTCGGCTAGCAGACGCCGAGCCTCCTCGGCTTTGCGGCGAGCCAACGCGAGCGTCGTGTCGGGATACCTTCCGAAGGAGAGCATCTTCCGCTTGCCCTCGAACATGTAGTCGAAGCGCCAACCGTGCAGTCCGCCGTCGACGGCGAGCAGAAGAAACAGGCCACCGCCATCGCTGATGCGTCTGCGCGGATCACCGGGCTTGATTGAGCGAAGCGCGAGGTCCGAAGTGATGGCGTTGCGGTGCATCGGAGTAAATCGCCCTTTTTGCGGTAGTCCGGAAGACGGTTACCGCAAAATTTAGCACCAAAAGGCTCGGAAAGCGAGAAATCGGCTTGGACGTCATCGGACAAGAAAAAAGCCCTAGAGCATTGATTCTCAAGGGCTTTTCGGACTTTCTGGGACCTCCTGAGACCTCTCTGGAGGAGTAACTTGGTGGCCAAGGGCGGAATCGAACCACCGACACGCGGATTTTCAGTCCGCTGCTCTACCAACTGAGCTACTTGGCCGTGAGCCGGCGATTATATCGACGCCCTCTTCGCGACCCCGCTCGCGCCGTGCCACCGACGAGGTGACCAGTGGACGTCAGAGCACGCTGCGCTTGTTGCGCGAGAGATCGACGCCGAGCTGCTTGAGCTTCCGGTACAGGTGCGTGCGTTCGAGCCCAGTCTTCTCGGCGACGCGGGTCATGCTGCCGTTTTCCTGCGCGAGGTGAAACTCGAAGTAGCTCTTCTCGAAGGCGTCGCGCGCCTCGCGCAGGGGCCGGTCGAGATCGAAGCTCTGTTCGGGCTGTGGGCCGAGGAGCACCGGTGCGAGCGGCTGCATCGTGCCCCCGGTCATCGCTACCTCGACAGTGAGGCCGGCGCCGTCGGTCGGCGCGGCGTGCAGCGCCGTCGGCGCGCGCGCCAGTGGCTTCGCAAGGCCCTGCTCGACCGCGCGCAGCAGCTTCTGCAAGGTGATCGGCTTCTCGAGAAAGGCCATCGCGCCGAACTTGGTCGCCTCGACCGCGGTGTCGATCGTGCCGTGGCCGCTCATCATGATGACAGGCATCGTCAACTGCGCCGTCGACGCCCATTCCTTCAGCAGAGTGATGCCGTCGACGTCCGGCATCCAGATGTCGAGCAGGACGAGGTCGGGCCGGATGCGCTCGCGGCAGGAGCGCGCCTGCGCCGCGTTCTCGGCCAGCTCGATCGTGTGTCCTTCGTCGGCGAGGATCTCCGACAGCAGCGCTCGAATCCCAAGTTCGTCGTCGACGACAAGAATGGTGGCCATGAACCTCAGTGCGCCCTCGACGCCGCGACCGCTTCGTCCGCGGCGACGCGGACCGTCGCCGCGAGTTTCGAAAATGATAGCGAAACTTGCGCACCCCGCGCGCCGGCAGTCGTGCCGTCTTCGCCGCTGCCGCCGAGATTGGCGATGCGGACGCGTGCGCCGTGCTCGTCGGCGATCTTCTTGACGACCGCGAGGCCGAGGCCGGTGCCCTTCTTCTTGGTCGTGACGTAGGGCTCGAAGGCGCGCTTGAGCACTTTCTCCGAGAAGCCCGGGCCGTTGTCGACGATGATCAGGCGCACCGCGCGCACCGCGCCGCTCTCGTTCTTCGCCGCCTCGGTGACGACGAGGACGCGACCATCGGGCTGCTCGGCAACGGCGTCGAGCGCGTTCTGCACCAAGTTGTGAATGACCTGTCGCAGCTGCGTGCCATCACCGACGATCTCCGGCAGCGCCACGGCGAGCTCGGCGTGCAGCCGCCCCGCCTCCTGCGCTGCGCCATAGAGGCCCAGCACCTCGTGGACGAGCGCGTTGACATCGAGCGCATCGAAGGTCGACGCAGGCAGCCGCGCGTAGTCGCGGAACTCGTTGACCAGCGCCTTCATCGCCTGGACCTGGTTCACGATCGTCGAGACCGAGCGCTCGAGCATCGTCCGGTCAGCACTTTCCAGCTTGCCGCCGAGCTTGAGCTCGAGGCGCTCGGCCGAGAGCTGGATCGGCGTCAGCGGATTCTTGATCTCGTGGGCGAGCCGCCGTGCGACCTCGCTCCAGGCCTCGACCCGCTGCGCCGAGACGAGCTCGGTGATGTCGTCGAACACCATCAGCCGCGCACCCTGCGGCATCGCGGCGCCGCGCACCAGCAGCGTGATCGAGTCGCGCTCGCGACCGGGCGCACCGCCGCCGATCTGGAGCTCGAACGAATCCTGCCAGTGATCGCGCTCGCCGGCCTCGGGGCTCGCCGCGTGCAGCTCGAAGCGCTGCCACACCGTTTGCGCGAAAGTGCCGAGGCCCGCGACCTCGTCGAGCCTGCGGCCGCGGTAGGCCGAGAGGGGCAGCCTCAGGATGCGCGTCGCACCCGGATTGACGGTGTCGATGTTGCCGTTGCGGTCGAACACGATCACGCCGGCGGTCAGGTTGTCGAGGATCGTCTGCAGGTTTGCGCGCGCGCCCTCGACCTGCGTCACGCTCCGGTGGACGAGCTCGCGTGCCTCCGAGAGCTGCTCGGTCATCTCGGCGAACGAGCGCGTCAGGCCGCCGAGCTCGTCGTGCGAGCGAAACACTGCCTTCGAGCTGAAATCACCGCGCGCAACCTGCGCAACGCCCTCGGCGAGCAGCAACAGCGGCTCGGCGAGCTGGTTGCTGAGTGCGATCGCGAGCAGCAACGCGCCGAACACGGCAAGAACGAGGGCCAGTGTCAGGGTGCCGATGTACATCTTGCGCAGGCCCGAGCGAGCGAGCGAGCGCTGCTGGTACTCTCGGTAGGCGTTCGTCACCGCGAGGGCGTTGGCGGCAAGGCCGGGTGCGATCACCTGCGTGACGACGAGGAATCGCTCCTGCGCGCCGAGCGTGAAGTTGCTGCTCGGGATCAACGCGACTGCACGCACCCGCGGGCTCGTTCCCGTGGCCGAAGTGTCCTCGTCGAGACCTTCGGCCTGGCTGATGACGCGTTGGGTGCGTGCCTGGCGCAGCATCTGGGGCGAGATGCGCTCCGGCATCAGCGCCGAGCTCGCGCTCGCGGTGGCGATCAGCGTCTGCCCCGAGCCGCCGACGATCGAGACTTCCTTGGCGGAGAGCTGCTCGCGCAGCCGCTCGAGCGAGATCGGCTCTGCCGGCAGCGCGCTCTCGCCGAGCCGCTCGGCGGCGAGCCGCGTCTTGGTCGCGAGGTCGGTGACGATCGTGTCGATCGTGCCGCGGCCGAGGTTGAGGCCGGCGTCGAGCGCGCCTTCGACCTTGATGTCGAACCAGCTCTCGATCGAGCGCGAGACGAATTGGTAGCTGACGGCATAGATCAGCACGCCGGGCAGGATGCCGACGAGCGCGAAGATCGCCGCCAGCTTGAGCAGGAGGCGGCTGCCGAAGCGGCCGCGCGAGACGCGCCAGAGCATGCGCACTCCGGCGACGACGATCACCGCGACGAGCGTGCTGGCGAGCGCGACGTTGACCCAGAACAGCCAGACGTAGTGCCGCTCATAGAGGGCGGGGTTGTTGGTCGCGACGCCGAGCAGGAAGACGAGGACGAGGCCGGCGCCGAGCGCCGCCACGGTCGAGACGACCCACGCCCAGCGGCTGCGCCGGGGCTGGTAGGCGGGCTCCGGGAGGTCGCCCGCGTGGAATCGAGAGTCGGTTTTCAACGGATCCGCTGCGTGCGCTTCACCGAGAGCTGCCAGTCAGGCTGGCCGCCGATGCCGATCTGCATCGGCCGTGGCAGCAGTGTGACGTCGAGCCGATAGTTGAACTCCAGGTAGGCCCGGCCTTCCTCAAGCTGGCTCGCCTCCGCAACCTTCCAGTGATTGGCGCGGCTGAGGGCGATGATCGCCTCTTCGCGGGTCGGGTAGTTCTGGCTCAGGCCGCCCACCGTGGTCACCCGGTACGTCGACGTCAGCGGCTGGTAGACGATCTTCCAGACCCGCGTCGGGTGGGAGATCCGGCGGTCGCGCCAATACCAACGGTCGCGAAAGACCTCGACCTCGGCAACGAAGAAGAGCGGCACCGCCCGGGCGAGAGCGTCGTCCGGCCCTTTGCCGAGCTCGAAGTCGACGCCAAAGCTGAGGAAGACGCCGTCCTCGTCCTGCGTCACCTCGAAGTGGCTCAACTCGGCCTCGGCCGGGAGCGCGCGGGCAGCGCCGGCAGCGGTGCCGCCCCAGACGGCGGGCAGGAACAGGCGCGAAACCGCCGCGCCGAGCGCGCGAAGCACGCTGCGGCGGCGTAGGGAGCCGTGCGGCGGCAACGGGGTCATCGGCGGGCGGCTACGAGACGGACGGACGCTTTTCCAGCAGGGCCAGGTAGAAGCCGTCCGCCGCGCGCGAAAAGACGGTGGACAGCGGTGTCCCGACATTGTCGGGCAGCGGCAGCAGGTGCCCGGGCGAAGGCGGGGCAGTGACGAGCACGGCGTCGCTTCGTCGTTGCAAAAAAGCGTCGATCTGCTCCGATCCTTCGGCCCGGAAGACCGAGCAGGTGCAGTAGAGCAGGCGCCCGCCGGCAGCAAGCAGCGGCCACAGGGCATCGAGCAGCCTCGCCTGCTCGGCGGCGAGCGCGTCGATGTCGCCGGGACGGCGCAGCCAGCGGACGTCGGGATGGCGGCGGACGATCCCCGATGCCGTGCACGGCGCGTCGAGCAGGATCGCGTCGAACGGCTGGCCGTCCCACCACGATCCGGGCGCGCCAGCGTCGGCAGCGCGCGTCGTCGCGACGACGCCGAGACGGGCGAGCGTCTCGTCGACGCGAGCGAGCCGCTCGGCGTTGCGGTCGAGCGCGAGCAGGTCGAGGTCGGCAAGCTCGAGCAGATGCGCGGTCTTGCCGCCGGGCGCAGCGCACGCGTCGAGGACGCGCACTCCGGCCGCCGGCGGCTTCGAGAGGAGCAGGGGCGCGGCTCGCTGGGCGGCGGCGTCCTGGATCGAGACGAGGCCCTCGGCGAAGCCGGGAATCTGCGCCACCGGCAGCGGGCGGCCGAGGGTGATCGCCGCACCCTCGCCGGCGTCGGCGTCGATCCCCGCCGCCGCCAATGTCGTCAGGACGTCGGCCGGCGTCGTTCGCCGCCGGTTGACGCGCAAGGTCAGCGGCGGATGCTCGTTGTCGGCAGCGGCGATCGCCTGCCATCGCTCGGGCCAGTCGGCGCGCAGGCGATCGAGCCACCACGCGGGGTGGTTGTAGCGCGCAAGCGGCTCCTCGAGGGCGGCAGCGACGATTGCATCGCGCTCGCGACCGAAGCGGCGGAGCACGGCGTTGACGAAGCCGCCGCTGCGCGGCGCGCGCCGACGCGTCGCCTCGACGGCCTGATCGACGAGGACGTGGTCGGCGTACGGCGGCCGCCCGGGCGGCCATAGCAGCGCCAGCGCGGTCAGGAGGAGGGAGTCGACTGCCGGTGTCGGCGACTTCGGAGCCAGCATGCCGCGGACGACTTCGGCCGCGCCCAGCCACCGCAACGCGTGGAAGGCAAGCGCCTGCGACCCTGGCCGAGCGGGCAATGGGCAGCGGGCAAGGGCATCGTTGAGCGAGCGCCCGCTCCGCACGGCAGCGACGGCGTCGGCGGCATGACCGAGCAGCCGCGCGAGCGGCAGCGCGGCAGTCGATGCGGGCACGGACACCGTGCAGAGTCTAGGGCTCGAAGCGCCGGCCGCGCCTCGGCACCCCGGATCTCACGAAGGGACGCCGCGAGTGCGGTACGCTCCGGGGCCCACCACGCGAGCAGCGCCCCCCATGGCCGGCGAGAAACCCACCCCGATCTTTCGCAACGAGGCGGACCTGCAGCGCATGCCGGCATCGGATCGCATCCGCTACCGGCTCATCGGCGCGAGTTGCCGCTATCACGCGAACGACAACATCGCCGACTTCATCGAGGAAGGCGAGCTCGACGAGTTGCGCGCCGAGGTCGAAGAGCAGATGCAGGGGGTGCTGCGGGCGCTCGTCATCGACACCGAGAGCGACCACAACACGAACGACACTGCCAAGCGCGTCGCCAAGATGTTCCTGACCGAAGTCTTCCGCGGCCGCTACTCGCCGCCACCATCGGTCACGGAGTTTCCGAACGTCACGCGCCTCAACGAGCTGATGATCGTTGGCCCCATCAAGGTGCGAAGCGCGTGCTCGCATCACCTCTGCCCGATTCTCGGCAAGATCTGGATCGGCCTGTTGCCGAACGAGCATTCGAACCTGGTCGGCCTGTCCAAATACGTCCGCATCTGCGACTGGATCATGAGCCGGCCGCAGATCCAGGAAGAGGCGGTGACGATGCTCGCCGAGGATCTGCAGGAGCGCGTCAAGCCCGACGGCCTCGCCATCGTGATGGAGGCTGACCACTTCTGCATGCATTGGCGCGGCGTCAAGGACGACGGGTCGATGATGACCAACAGCGTCATGCGCGGCGCATTCCTGAAAAACCAGAGCCTGCGCCGCGAGTTCCTGTCGCTGCTCGCCAAGAAAGCCTGAGGAGAAAGCGATGCTGGTCCGCCTGCTCTACGCCAGCCGTGCTGCCAGCAGCGTCGACGCCGACGCGGTGGCGGCGATCCTCAGGCGATCGAAGGAGAACAACCAGAAGGCCGGCGTCACCGGCGTGCTCTGCTTCTGCGCCAACTCGCACATCTTCATGCAGGTGCTCGAGGGCGGCCGCAACGCCGTCAGCAAGCTCTACAACCAGATCGCGCAAGACGCACGCCATGCCGACGTCGCCCTCCTCAGCTACGAGGAGATCGGCGAGCGCAGCTTCGCGAGCTGGGCGATGGGCCAGGTTCACATGAACCGGCTCAATCCAGCGCTGGTCTTGAAGTACTCCGAAGCCACGCTGCTCGACCCGTACGCCGTCTCGGGGAAAGCGTCGCTAGCGCTCCTCAACGAGCTCGTCGAGACCGCCTCGATCGGCGTCCAGGTCTAGTCACGCTCAAGGCGCCGGCGCGGCTGGCTCGGCGTCGCGCTGGCTGACGCGGCGCGACTCGATGTAGATGCGGCCGATTTCCGGGAAGCGCTGGCGCACCGCGTCCTCGATCCGGTAGACCGCGCGCGAGACTTCCTCGGCGGGAACGCCGGTCTTGAACTCGGCGTCGAGCGCGAGCAGCACGTCGTCGGGGCCGAGGTGCATCGTCAGCGGCCAGCCGGCCCGGTGCACGGTGGGCTCGGCCTGCGCGATGGCGCGGATCGACTCGGCCATCTCGGTCCCGACCGCCTCGCCGACGAGCAGCCTTCTCGCCTGGACGACGAGCAGGCTCGAGACGCCGCAGAGCAGCAGGCCGATGACGATCGACGCCCCGGCGTCGAAGGCCGGCATGCCAAGCGCGTGGCTGGCGAAGACGCCGATCGCGGCCGTCGCCAGCCCGGCGAGAGCGGCGCTGTCCTCGGCGATGACGGTATACAGCGTCGGATCCTTGCTCGATCCGAGCGACGCCCAGAACGGCGCATCGCCGATGCTGCGCCTGAACTGGCGCACCGCGATCGCCAGGCTCGCCCCTTCGAACACAGCCGCCGCGCCGAGGATCGCATAGCTCCAGCCGGCGTCCTCGAGCGGCTTCGGCTCGAGCAGGCGCAGGATGCCTTCGTAGATCGAGACGCCGCCGCCAACGCCGAAGATCATGACGGCGACGATCAGGCTCCAGAAGTAGAGTTCCTTGCCGTAGCCGAACGGGTGCCGCTCGTCGGCCGGTCGACCGGCGAGGTGCATGCCGACGAGAAGAAGGACGCCGTCGCCGGTGTCGACGAGCGAGTGGATTCCCTCGGAGAGCATCGCCGAGCTGCCGGTCGCGGCCGCGCCGACGAACTTCATCGCCGCGATCGCGACGTTGGCCGCGATCGCGCCGAACACGGCGAGCTTCGAATTGGCCAACGCGAGCTCGGCCCGGACTTGGGTCGCGAGCGACCGAGATCAGCAGTCGATACGGGTCGATCCGGGCGCGACCGGGGGCTTGGTAGCGGTCGGCGGCGACGTTGCCTTGCCGATGACGCCCGGCTTCGGCGGGGCCGCCGGAATCGCCTTGTTGGCATCCTTGCTCGGAACGACTGACTTGGTGCAGTCGGCACTGCTCGAGGCCGGCTTCGGTCGCGCCGCGGCACGGGCCGCGGCCGAGCCCCCCTTCAGCGCCGAACCATTGTTCATGGAGTTCGACATCACCGGTGTGCCGAGCTGCACCGAATCGCTTCCGCCCGGGGTGCCGGTGTCGACCCCGCCGGGAATCTGCGAGGTGATGGGCGGCAGGCGCGGCGGCCCCTTGGTCACGGGCACTTGCGCATCGACAGCGGCTTGTGCAAGAACGAGCAGCGCGGCGAGCGCAGCGCAGCGAACGACGGACGTTGGCTTCACGATCGACTCCTGATCCCGATCGAGAGTGTGCCCCGCAGCGGGGCCGGCCGATGTCAGCCGGCGCACTGGCCTGCAGTCGGTGTTGTTCCCGCGCAGCGCCGCCACCGGCCGTTCAACCGGTTTTTCCCGCAGCGCGCTTGACCGCCTTCTTCCCCGCGACCCGTTTGGCGGCGGTTTTCTTCGCCGGCGCCTTTGTCGCCGGCGCCGCGGGGCCGGCGGCTGCAACCGCAGAGGCGCGGCCGGCGGCTGCGATCGCAGGGGCGGCGGGCGTCGCGGTTCCAGCCTTCTTCGCCGCAGGCCTCCGCTCGGGTCGCGGCTCGAATGCGAACACGACCTTGCCTTCCTTCGCGTCCCACGCGAGACGCGCCTTGAACTTCCTCCGCGTCTTGTTGGAGACGAAGCCCTCGAGCAAGTCGGTCGCGCCGCTCGCCAGCAGCTTGGCCATCTGCTCGCGAGCGACCGGCTGCTGCAGGATCACCTTGCCGCTCTTGAAGTCGCACGTCGGCGCCGGGCCGACCGAATGCTCGCAGACGTAGTTGGCGCCGAATTCGTAGACGTTGCCCTGCGTCTTCGGGCACTTGCCGAGCGGCTCCTGGCCGCCGAAGTCGACCGGCTCACCCGACTCGGCCTCGCGGCGGGCGTCGTCGCCGAAGTCGAACTCGAGCTTCCAGTTGCGGGTCTCATCGTCGGGCACCAGGCGGATCTCGGCCGTGAACGGCCAGCCGGCCTTCGAACGAAAGCCCTCGAGCGGGCCGATCCGCTTGTCGCGCAGGAACGCCTCGACCTCGGCGAGCTCGAACGCGCGGCCGCCGGGAATCTTGCTGATCGAAAAACCGCAACCTTCGCGCACGCCCGGAACGCCGGTGCATGCGTAGCGGCGGTAGTTCTCCTTGACGATGCCGCCGCAGTTCGGACACGGCGTCGCGAGCGTCGCGTAGTCGCCCGGGATCGTGTCGCGGTCGTACTCCTTGGCCTTCTTGACGATCCGCTCGGCCATGGCGGCGATCGATCGCATGAAGGTCTCGCGCTCGAGGTGGCCCTTCTCCATCTCGGCGAGCTGGTACTCCCAGTTGCCGGTCAGCTCGGGCTTGGTCAGGTCCTCGACGCCGAGGCCGCGCAGCAGCGTCATCAGCTGGAACGCCTTCGCGCCCGGGACGAGCTCGCGGCCCTCGCGATGGATGTACTTCTCGTAGATGAGCCCTTCGATGATCGCCGCGCGCGTCGCCGGCGTGCCGAGGCCCTTTTCCTGCATCGCCTCGCGCAACTCGTCGTCGTCGATCAGCTTGCCGGCGCCCTCCATCGCCGAGAGCAGCGTCGCCTCGGTGTAGCGCGCCGGCGGCCGCGTCTTCAGCGCCTTGACGTCGACGCTCTCCGTTCTCGCCAGCTCATCGGGGCCGACCGCGACGAGATTGGCGTCGTCCTCCTGCGCCTCGCGGCCGTAGACGGCGAGCCAGCCGGGCCGCACCATGACCTTGCCGTTGGTCTGGAAGCGGTAGTCCTTGCCGGCCGTGGCGACGGTCGAGATCCGCGTCGTCACCATGAACTCGGCCGAAGGGAAGAAGACCGCAAGGAAACGCTTGGCGACCATGTCGTAGAGCTTGGCCTCGACCTCGGACAGGCTCTTCGGCGGCAACAGGGTCGGGATGATCGCGAAGTGATCCGACACCTTGGCGTTGTCGAAGATCCGCTTCGCCGGCTTGACGTAGCCCTCCTTCAACGCCGTCGCCGCGTGCACGGCGAGCGGACGCAGCGGACCTGGCAGGGTCTCCTTGGCGATCATGCCGATCGTCTGCTTGGCGACCGCGAGGTAGTCCTCGGGCAGCGCGCGGCTGTCGGTCCGCGGGTAGGTGAGGACCTTGTGCTTCTCGTAGAGCGCCTGCGCGATCGACAGCGTCGTCCGCGCCGAGAAGCCGAACCGCGAGTTGGCCTCGCGCTGCAGCGTCGTCAAGTCGTAGAGCAGGGGCGATGCCTGCGTGCTCGGCTTGGCCTCCTCGGCGACGGTCGCCGGCTCGCCCCGCACCGCGGCGGCGACGGCATCGGCATCGGCTGCCTTCCACAAGCGGTCGGCGCGCTGCTCGGCGTCGTCCGGGTTCTTCTTCCACGCCGGATCGAACCACTTGCCCTCGTATTCGCCGGCGTCGACCGCGAACGTCGCGCGAACTTCCCAGTAGTCGCGCGAGACGTGCTTTCTGATCTGCTCCTCGCGCTCGACCATGATCGACAGCGTCGGCGTTTGCACCCGGCCGACGGTGGTGAGGAAAAAGCCTCCGTCGCGCGAGTTGAACGCCGTCATCGCCCGGGTGCCGTTGATGCCGACCAGCCAGTCGGCCTCGGAGCGGCTGCGCGCCGCCTCGGCGAGGCCGCGCAGTTCCTGGTCGGAGCGGAGGTTGTCGAAGCCGTCGCGGATCGCTTGCGGCGTCATGCTCTGCAGCCACAGCCGCCGGACCGGCAGCCTGCTCTTGGCGTGCTGCTGGATCAGCCGGAAGATGAGCTCGCCTTCGCGGCCGGCGTCGCAGGCGTTGATCAGCCCGGTCACGTCCTTGCGCTTGGCGAGGCGCACGATCGCGTTCAGCCGCGTCTTCGTCTTGTCGAGCGGCGCCAGATCGAAGTGCGGCGGGATGACGGGCAGGTGGGCAAAGCTCCACTTGCCTCGCTTGACGTCGTACTCCTCGGGCGCCTTGATCTCGAGGAGGTGGCCGACCGCCGAGGTGACGACGTAGTCCGCCGCCTCGAAGTACTCGTCGTGCTTGTCGAACTTGCCCGCGACCGGCGTCAGCGCGCGGACGATGTCCTGCGCGACCGAAGGTTTCTCGGCAATGATCAGTGATTTGCTCATTCGTCCCGTCGTTGTTGTCGGCAAGCGGCCGCATCGTCCCTACAATCCAGGTCTCTCGCGCGCACGTGCACGCGCGCGCACCCACGAATTCAATGTACCCAAAGAAATTGAGATCTCTCCAAGCCCTCGCCAAGACCCCGCCTGCGACCCCCGCTCCCAAGCGCGGCCCCCGGATCCAGGTGCGCCGCTCCGGCGTCCACGGCAAGGGCGTGTTTGCCGTCGCGCCGATCGCCGCCGGCGAGACCATTCTCGAATACACCGGCGACGTCATCACCTGGAAGAAGGCGCAGCGCCGCCACCCGCACAACCCGGACGAGCCGAACCACACCTTCTTCTTCCACATCGATGACAAGCATGTGATCGACGGTGGCACCGGCGGCAACGCGGCCAAGTGGATCAACCATGCCTGCGGCCCGAACTGCGAGGCCGACGAGACCGACGACCGCCGCGTCTTCATCAAGGCGCTGCGCGACATCGAGCCGGGCGAGGAGCTCAACTACGACTACGGGCTGATCGTCGAAGGCAAGGTCTCGAAGAAGTTGAAGAAGGAATACGCGTGCCGCTGCGGGACGCCAGAATGCCGGGGCACGATGCTGGCGAAGAAGCGCTGAGCACGCGCCGCACGACGATCGATCGCGTCGCCGCGACTGGGTCGACAAACGACGATCTGCTCGCGCGCATCCGCGCCGCCGCCGCCGCCGGCGAAACGACGTTCGCACCCTGCCTGCTCGTCGCCGACCGCCAATCGGCAGGACGCGGCCGCCACGGGCGCACCTGGCACGCAGAAGCAGGGCGCTCGCTGACCTTCTCGCTCGCCTGGCAGTCGGCGCGCGCCGACCTCGCAGGCCTTTCACTCGCGGTCGGTGTCGTTCTGGCCGACGCCCTCGAGCCGGCGCGCGAAACGACGCGCATCGGCCTCAAGTGGCCGAATGACCTCTGGCTCGTCGATGCCGACGCCGACCAGCCGCTTCGCGGTGGTCGCAAGCTGGCCGGGATCCTGGTCGAGACTGCACCGCTCGGTGCGCAGCGCGTCGCGGTGATCGGCGTCGGCATCAACGTCCACGCGCAGACGGTCACCGGCGCCGCTTCGGGAATTGGCAGTCTCGACGAGATCGAGCCCGGCGCGACGCCGTCGTCGACGCTCGCCCTGGTCGGCCCGGCGCTGGTCGCCGCGCTCGAACGTTTTGACGCCCTCGGCTTCGCCGCGTTCGCAGAGCGCTTTGCCGCGCGTGACGTGCTGCGCGGCCGCGCCGTCGCCGGCGCCCCCGGCGACGTCGCGGGCGTCGCGGCCGGCGTCGGCAGCGACGGCGCCTTGCTCGTCGACACCGGCACGCGCGTCGTTGCAGTGACGAGCGGGGACTGGCGGCTTCGCCTCGGCGAACGCGCGGAGCAGTCGTGCTGAGGGCACTCGTCGCGGCGCTGATCCTCGCCAATGTCGTCTTCTTCGCCTTCTCGCGCGGCGCGCTCGACGGCCTGTTCGGCCTTCACGCGGCAGGCGACCGCGAACCCGAGCGATTGGCGAACCAGGTCCGGCCACAGACGATCCGCCTGTTGCCGACGACGGTGGCGGCGAGCGCACCGCCCGAGGTCATCACCTGCTGGGAGACGCCGGTGTTCGGCGCCGCCGAGGCAGCGGCGATCGAGTCGACGCTTGCGAACGTGCTGCCGCCGGGGTCGTGGACCGACAGCCGTGGCGAGCGCACCATCGGCGCGCGCGTCGAAGTGACGCACACCTATCGGGTTGCTGCCGCCGACGGCGCGCTCGCCGCGCGGTTGACCTTGCTTCGACTCGACCCGAGCGGCCGCGGCTTCAGCCCCTGCGCGAAGAGCGCGCAGCGCTGAGCGCGACCCGCGGCGCACCTTCGCGCCGCGTCGCGGCGAGCGCGGCAACCGCGCCAAGCAGGAGCACGAGCCAGCTGGCGTCGATCGCGCCACCGCCGCCGCCCGAGGATCCGGTCGGCGCCGACGCCGGCGGCGTGACCGTGCCGGAGACGACGGTGACCGAGAGCGTCGTCGTCGACGTCACGCCGAGGTTGTCGGTGACGATCAGCTGGACCAGGACCACGCCGGCGGCAGTCGGCGTGACGACGACGCTCGTGCCGTCGGCCGCGCCGGTGATCGTCGCACCGGTCGTGCCGGCGTTGAGGATCGACCATTGATAGGTCGCGATGGTCCTTCCCGAACCGACGGTCGATGTCGATGTCAACGCCACCGCCTGGTTGGCAGTCGGCGTCGTCGTCGTCAGCGAGATGCTCGCCTGCAAACCCGCGGCGGCGACCGCGGCTCCAGCGTCGAGCATGCCGGCGCCACATGTGGAAGTCGTGCAATTGCACTGGCCGGATGCCGGGTCGGTCGCCGGACAGACGAAGGTGCCGGGGCTCGGGAAGGCACGAGCCGTCGCCTGCAGCTTTGCCTTGACCTGCGCCGGCGTCAGTGACGGCTGCACCGACAGCATCAGCGCCACGGTCCCCGAGACGAGCGGCGCCGAGAAGCTGGTGCCGAGCGATGCGTTGAAGGCGTCGGTGTACGCAGCGCCGGCGGGGCCGGCGATGGGCGTCGTTGTGCCCTTGTTCGTGAGGGTCAGGATTGGATATTGGCAAGCGGCGCCCGGGGTGGTGTCGACGCAGTTGCCGGCCGGAGCGGCAATGGTGAGTTGCGGCCCTGCGTCGGAATAGCCGACCTTGTCACCTTGATGCCGTAGCCCCGCCACCCCGATCGCGCCAGGGCAGCTTGCGGGAGAGCCTACCGTTGCACTGCCACCATTGCCACCCGCAACGACGACCGTCGCACCCGCTGCGTTCACCGCGCTGATCGCGTCGATGTACGCTTGACCTGGATTCGCTTGCCCAGGCGTCGTGGACGTACATGGACCACTGCCACCAAGGCTCATATTCAGCACGCGCGCCGGATTCGAATTTGGTGGAACTGTCGGATCCCCGGTGCTCAGTCCCGCAGCCCATCGCATTCCGGCGATGATGTCCGAGTCGAAGCCGCCGCACACGCCGAGCACGCGCACCGGCATCACCTTGACGCCGCCGTGCGAGACGCTGGCCATGCCGACGCCGTTGTTGGTCGCGGCGCCGATCAGGCCGAGCGTCTGCGTGCCGTGCCATGAACTGGGCGACGTCGCCGAGCAATTGGTCGGGTCGTTCGTGACATCGGCCGCGGTCACGAAGTCGCCGGGATCCGATGCATCGGCGTCCCGGCCATTGCCGTCGTTGGCGGTGGTGAAGACGCCGGGCGAGTCCGGGCTGATCATGTCGTAGCCTGGCAGCACGTTGCCGCCCAGGTCGGGGTGATCGAACCTGACGCCGGTGTCGAGCACCGCGACGACGATGCTCGGATCGCCCGTGGTGACGTCCCACGCTTGCTCGGCGTTGATCGCCGCCGGCGCGGTGCTGCCGGCGCCCCCCGTGGCTGCCCCCGGCGGCCGCAGGTACCACTGGCCGACGACGGGCCCGCCGCTGCCGCTGGCTGTGTTGACCGGTGGCCCCGACGCATAGAGCGGGTCGTTCGGTGCTGCGACGATGTGCTTGCGCTCATCGGCGACCGCGTACTCGACGTCGCTATCAGCGCCGATCCGCGCCGCGAGTTGCTTCGACGTCAGGCCGTGGCCGAAGACGACGTGCGAACGCTCGCTGATCGCTCGTCCGGCACCGAGAGCGATGCCGATGCGGCGGCCGAGCGCAGCGGCCTGAAGCGTCTGCTGGCCGGCGACCGAGAGCGCCTGCTTGCGGAGCAGCGTCGAGTCGGCGCGGAACTTGACGATGACGCGGGCGGTCGTCGTCGCCGCTGCGACCGTCTGCGCTGACGGCGTCGCAAGCAGAAGGGGACCGGCTGTCGTGGCGGCGGCAGCCGCGACGCAGATCAGGAGTTTTCGCATCGGAGGTTCTTCCTGGGACGGAAACCGGCGCCGTGGCTCACGACGCCAAACGAGTCTTGCGGCCCTCGATCTCGACCGCCTGGTATACCGTCGCCGCGGCACGCAGGCGAGCGACCGCGGCATCGCACTCGGCGGCGCTCACGCAGTGCAGCGCGAGCGCATGCCAGAGCGGGCTGGTCGCCGCAGCGTAGCTGACGTTGACGCCGGCGATCCGGGTCGCCTCGGCGCCGATCGCGGCGCGATCGTCGGAGCCATGGACGAGCTTGACCATGACGCGCAACGGTGCTGCTTCGGAGGCAGGGCCAGCGACTGGCGGCTGAGCCGCCACGCATGCCGTCAACGCCGCCGCCAGCGCGCAGCCGGCAACAGCTGCGGCGACACCCGAGTGCGCCGGCGGAATCATTCGACCGAGTTTATGGCGCACGTTGAGGGCGCCCGGCGTCGTTTACCAAGCCTTACCCGGGCCGCTTGCGGAATGCCAACTACCGCACGGAAGGCGCCGTGCCTGCCGCGCTGGCAGCGGAATGTCAGCGGTCCTTGCGCAGCAGCGGGACCACCGTTGAGGCCGACGAGGCGTCGCCCAGGATGAATAGCGTGTAGACGCCATTGCCAGGAAGGCTCGGGGGGACTGCGGGGTCGTAGAAAGTCTTCAGGGTGGTCGGCGAGAAAACG
>DATAYY010000084.1:0-24313 GCA_036272325.1 Caldimonas sp.
AGCACCATCCGCAGCGTCTCGGCGATCTCGGGCGCGGCGCCCGGCAGGAGGACGCGCCGGATGAGGCTCTGGTCGCCGACGCCGAGCGTGTACGCCGCTTCGACCAGATCGCGTCGAGTGTTGCCGATGATCACCGCGATCATCAGCACGAGCTGGAAGAAGCTGCCGATGAAGATGAGGGCGAGCTTTTGCGCCTCGCCGATGCCGGCCCAGAGGATGAGCAGCGGAATGAACGCGCTCGCCGGCAGGTAGCGCGCGAAGCTCACGAACGGCTCGAAGAAGGCCTCGATCGGCTTGTACGCGCCCATCGCCACGCCGAGCGGCAGCGCCAGCGCGGCGGCGATGACGAAGCCGCCGAAGACGCGCCACACCGTCCAGCCGATGTCCCAGCCGAAGCCCATCGTCGTCAGCAGCGCCCAGCCCGAGCGCAGCATCGTCAGCGGATCGGCGAGGAAGGTCTTCGACACGAAGCCGCCGAAGGTCGCGATCGACCAGGCGGCGACGAAGACGACGAAGAACGCGACGCCGAGGAAGAGGCGCGCGCCCGGCGCGACCGGGGTGAGCGGCTTCACCCGCGCGCCTTTGCCGCCGCCCTCTCCCGTGCGTGGGAGAGGAAGGCTCGCATCACCTGATGAACTGGGTGTCGGCGAGCTTGGTCATGTCGGGCAGCGACTTGATGATCCCGGCCTCCAGCAGCAGCTCGGCAGCTTCCTTGCTGAACTGCGCGTGCTCGCCGGCGAAGAACTTCTGGTTGGCGGCGCGGTCCTGCCAGCGCAGGTACTTCTGGCTGCTCTCGAATGCCTCGCCGCTCTGCTTGACGTCGGCGCCCATGATCTCGAAGCTCTTCTTCGGCTCGGCCTTGATCATGTCGACGGCATCGAAGTAGCTGTCGGCGAGCGCCTTCGCGGCCTTCGGGTTCTCGCTCAGGAACTTCGGCGTGCAGCCGAAGGTGTCCATCACCATCGGGTAGTCGAGCGTCGTCGCGATGATCTTGCCGGCCTCGGGCTTGGCGCGCACGGCCGAGAGGTACGGCTCGTACGTCATCGCCGCATCGATGCCTTCGGTGCCGGCGATGATCGCATTGGCCGCCGGCTGCGGCTCGAGGTTGACGACCTTGACGTCCTTTACCGAGAGGCCGTTCTTCTGCAGCATCCAGGCGAGCGCGAAATACGGCGACGTCCCGGGCGGACTCGCGGCGACGGTCTTGCCCTTCAGATCGCTGATCTTGGCGATGCCGGGCTTCGTGACCATGCCGTCGGCGCCGTAGCTCTTGTCGAGCTGGAAGATCTGCGTCGTCGTGACGCCGGCGGCGTTCCAGCCGATCCACGTCTCGACCGTCGTCGCCGCGCACTGCACGTCGCCCGACGCGATCGCGAGATGGCGGTCCTTCTGCGGGATCTTCTTGATCGTCACGTCGAGGCCGTGCTTCTTGAAGATACCAGCCTCCTTGGCGAGCGTGAGCGGCGCGAATCCGGTCCAGCCCGAGATGCCGATCGCGACCTTGGTCTCCTGCGCGTGCGCGAGGGTCGCGGCGAGCGCTGCGGCGGCGAGCAGGGTGACGTGCTTCCTCATGCGAATTCCTTTCGCGGCGGGGACGAACGAAGGTGCGCGGCGAGCGGGCAGCCGCTCGTCACTCGCAGCACACTGTAGCCGCAGCGGCGCCGGCAGCGCCGGAGGGCCGCGCCGATCGTTCGCTACCGGAACAGCTCGTCGAGATCTGCGAGCGACATCCTGGTCGCGAACTCCGTGACCTCGAGGCCTTGCGCCAGATCGAAGGCCGAACCCGCCCAGACCGTCCCCGCGCCGGTCGCAGCCGTTGCGGCCGCTTCGTCGCGCAACGCGTAGAACGCCGGCACGACGTTCTCGCGGCCCTGCTCGATGGATCCCTGCTTGCTCTGCACGATTGCTTTTCTCCGCTTCCGACTCTTGCCGCGACCGCGAGGCCGTGTCGCGCTGCACAGGCGGATTTGTAACGCAGCCGCGCGCGGAGAGCGTCCCCCGATTCGCGTGTTTCCACGCGTAAGCGGCCGTGCTCAGGCCGGGTGCCAGAGCGCAGGCAGGTCCGCAATCGTGCGAAATACACGCGCCATTGCACCGCCCTGGACGAGCGCGGTTGCGCGGTCGATGTCGGCGGCGAGCGAACGGTCGCTCGGCATCGCCGCGCAGTGCTGGCGCAGCAGCGCGTGCGCCGCCTCGAGCGGCGCCGAGCTCGCGAGCGGGCGCAGGAACTCGATCCCCTGCGCCGCGGCGAGCAGCTCGATCGCGAGAATCGTCGCCGTGTTGTCGATCATCGGCTGCAGCCGTCGCGCGGCGAAGGTCGCCATCGAGACGTGGTCCTCCTGGTTCGCGCTTGTCGGCAGGCTGTCGACGCTTGCCGGATGCGCGAGCGACTTGTTCTCGCTCGCGAGCGACGCGGCCGTCACGTGGGCGATCATGAAGCCGCTGTTCAGCCCCGGCTCGGCGGCGAGGAACGGCGGCAGCCGCGACACGCCGGCGTCGATCAGCATCGCGATCCGCCGCTCGGCGATCGCGCCGACTTCGGCAATCGCGACCGCCATCGCATCGGCAGCGAGCGCGACCGGCTCGGCGTGGAAGTTGCCTCCGGAGACGATTCCTGCTTCTTCGTCGGCCGCCTCGCCGCCGGTAAAGACGAGCGGGTTGTCGGTGACGGCGTTGGCTTCACGGACGAGGACGAGCGCGGCGTGGCGCAGCTGGTCGAGACAGGCGCCGACGACCTGCGGCTGGCAGCGCAGGCTGTACGGATCCTGGACGCGGTCGTCGCCCTGCAGGTGCGAGCGCCGGATCTCGCTGCCGGCAAGGAGCGCGCGGTAATAGCACGCGACGTCGATCTGCCCCGGCTGGCCGCGCAGCGCGTGGATGCGCGGATCGAACGGACCGTCGCTGCCGCGCGCGGCATCGACCGTCAGCGCGCCGATGACGAGCGCCGACTCGAGCACCGGCTCGAACGCGAGCAGCGCATGGAGCGCGAGCGCGGTCGAGACCTGGGTGCCGTTGATCAGCGCCAGCCCTTCCTTGGCCTCGAGGACGAGCGGTGCGACGCCTGCCGAGCGCAAGGCGTCGGCGGCAGGGACGCGCTCGCTGCCGCGCCACATCTCGCCTTCGCCGATGAGCGCCAGGCTCAGGTGCGCGAGCGGCGCGAGGTCGCCCGACGCGCCGACCGACCCTTGCGCCGGAATGACCGGCGCCAGCCCGGCGTTGTGGACCGCGAGCAGGGCGTCGACGACCTCCTCGCGCACGCCCGAATGGCCGCGCGCCAGGCTCGCCGCCTTGAGCGCGAGGACGAGGCGGACGATCGGCGCTGCGAGCGGCGCGCCGACGCCGACGCTGTGCGAGCGGATCAGGTTGAGCTGCAGTTGGGCGAGATCGCCGGCGCCGATCCGCGTCCCGGCGAGCTTGCCGAAACCGGTGTTGACGCCGTACACCGGCGCATCGCCCGCGGCCGCGCGGCGCACGACCGCAGCACTGGCGCGGATCCGCTCGCGCCCGCTGGCATCGATCGCGATCGTCGTTGCGCCCGCGTGCAACCGTTGCAGGGCGTCGAGCGTCAGCGCACCGCCGCCGAGCACCATCGTCGCCGCGGTCCTCTTGCTCATTCGACCTGGATGTTCTGCTTGCGGACGACCTCGCTCCAGCGCGCGCTCTCCGAACGCACGGTGGCGGCGAGCTCCTGCGCCGTGCCGCCGCCGGCGTCCATGCCCTGCGCGGCGAGCTTGGCACGGGTGTCGGGCAGGGCGAGGAAGTGGACCGTGGCAGCGGCGAGCTTGTCGATGATGTCGGCCGGGGTGCCTGCCGGCACCATCAGCGCGTACCAGGAGACGGCCTCGAACTTCGCGACGCCCTGCTCGGCGATCGTCGGCAGCTCGGGCAGGAGCGGCGAGCGCCTCTGGCTGGCGATGCCGAGTGCGCGAAGCTTGCCGCTGCGGATGTACGGCAGCGCGGTCTGCAGCGGCGCGAACATCATCGCGACCTGGCCGCCGACGAGGTCGCTGACCGCCGGGGCGATGCCGCGGTAGGGCACGTGGAGCAGTCTGACGCCGGTGCTCAGCTCGAGCAACGCACCGGCGAGATGCGCCTGGCTGCCGGCCCCCGGCGACGCGTAGCTGAGCTCGCCCGGCTTCTTCGCCGCGAGCTCGAGCAGCTCGTGGACGTTCTTCGCCGGCACCAGCTGGGCGTTGACGACGAGGACGTTGTCGACCGTCGCGAGCATCGTCACCGGCGTCAGGTCGGCGGCCTTGTACGGCAGATTCGCGAACAGCGTCGGGTTCACGGCGATGTTGCCGGCCGGGATGATGCCGATCGTGCTGCCGTCGGGCGCCGCTTTCGCAACCGCATCGACGCCGATGTTGCCGGCGGCGCCGACCTTGTTGTCGACGATCACGGTCTGGCCGAACGCCTCGCCGAGCGCCTGGCCGAGCATCCGTCCGAGCACGTCGGTCGGACCGCCGGGCGGGAACGGAACGACGATGTGGATCGGCTTGGCGGGATACGTCTGCGCGGCGGCGGCGAGGGGCAACGCCACGGCCAGGGCAAGCAGGGAGCGCTTCATCAGAGGTCCTCGAAGGAAACGGTGCCGGCGTCGAGCAGGACGGCGAGCGCGTCGTACGCCGAAGACTCCGGCACAGCGAAGCCGCCGAGCTGCAGGCGCTGCATGGAATCGGCGAGCTCGCTCGCACCGCGCGTTGCCAGCAGCGCGGCGCGGAGTCTCGCCAGCGCCGAGGCATCGATCGCTGCGGTCGCGACCAGCGGCGGAATCGGTCGCATCGCCGTGCTCGCGATCGTGCGGACCCGTGCCGCGAGCGCCGGCTCGTACGCTCGCAGCAGATCGTGGCTGTAGCTGTCGAGCGGGCCGACATCGATGCGGCCGGCGGCGAGCGCGTCGATGACGCCGCCCGCGTTGACGAGCTGGCCGACCGCGCCGCGATAAAGGCGTGCGCCTCGCGCCGCGCGCAGCGGCAGCAGGAAGTCGCCCAACGCGACTGCGCCCGACAACGAATCGGCGACGGTGTAGCCGACGATGCCACCGAACGTGTCCTCGACCGTCCGGTGCGGCGACTCGGCAGCGACGACGACGTCGGTGCAGTAGAGCGGCCGGCCGCCGTAGCGCGGCGGGTTCGGCAGCGGTGCCGCGACGAGCGTCGGCCGCGGTTGCCGGCGCGCGAACGGCAGGCCGCACATCATCGCGGCGCCGAGGTCGTCGCGTGCCCAGAGCTCGGCGAGCGGTGCCGGCGCGTCGTGGTCGACGATCGGCCAGTCGAGATCGGCGCTGGCGAGCGCCCAGCCGAGGACGCGGTGCCAGTCGGCCTTGCACTCGGCCGAGACCGAAACCATGCGGGCGTTGACGATCGGCATGCGATTGCGACGGTCAGCGAAAACGCAGCCGCTGGCCGATGCCGAGCGTCTTCGCCTTGGCAAGCATCGCCGCACCGAGCGCGATGTCCGACAGCGACAGGCCGCGATGCCAGAACAAATTGGTCTCGGCATCGCTCTGGCGGCCGGGTCTGAGGCCCGCGACGATCTGGCCGAGCTCGGCGTGCAGGTTCTTCTCCGACAGCCGGCCGCTGTCGACGTGCGCGCGCAGCGCGCCGTACGGGCCCGAGCGCGCCTGGCCCCAATCGTCCATCACGATCTTGTCCATGATGTCGGTCAGCGAAAGCTCGACCGCGCTCATCGTGCCGTACGGGATGACGCAGGCGCCGCGCGCGATCCACTCGGTCTTCAGCAACGGCTCGGGCTTTTCGAGCCGCGATGCCTCGACGACGATGTCGGCGTCGCGAACGCACGACTCCCAGTCGTCGCTGGCGACGACGCGCGCGCCGGGCAGGTCGGCACGCAGGCGAGCTGCGAACGCGTCGCGGCTTTCCTGGCGGCGCGAATGAACACGGATCTCGTCGAACGCGAAGATCGAATGCAGGAGGCGCACGTTCCAGTACGCCGTGCCGCGGGCGCCGATGTGGCCGAGCACCTTGGCGCCACGCCGCGCCAGCGCTCGAGCGCCGATCGCCGTCACCGCGCCGGTGCGCATGTCGGTGATGTCGCTCGCGTCGATCACCGCGATCGGGACGCCGGTGGCCGGGTCGAACAGATTGAGCAGGGCGAGCTCCGACGGCAGGCCGACCTCGTAGTTGCGGTAGAAGTCGCCGACCACCTTGACGCCCGCCATGCCGAGCGGCCGGATGTAGCCGCGCAGGACGTTGAAATGGCCCGGCGTGCCTTGCTCCGGGACGAGGTGCACCCGCGGCTCGATCGTCGTCTCGCCACGCCCCTGCGCGACCAGCCCCTGCTCTACCGCGGCGAGGATCTCGGCATCGCTCAGCGCCAGCGCCTCGACGTCGGGATGATTGAGGTAGTGGAGATGGATCGCGCCGCCGTCGTCGCCCATGTCAGCCGTCCAGCATCGGCAGCTTCAGGCCCTGCTCGCGGGCGCACGCGATCGCATCGTCGTAGCCGGCGTCGGCGTGACGCATGACGCCGGTCGCTGGATCGTTCCAGAGGACGCGCTCGATCCGCCTGGCCGCGGCGTCGCTGCCGTCGCAGACGATGACGACGCCGGCGTGCTGCGAATAGCCCATGCCGACGCCACCGCCATGGTGCAGCGAGACCCAGGTCGCGCCGCTCGCGGTGTTGAGGAGCGCATTCAGCATCGGCCAGTCGGAGACGGCATCCGAGCCGTCCTTCATCGACTCGGTCTCTCGGTTCGGCGACGCGACCGAGCCGGCGTCGAGATGATCGCGGCCGATGACGATCGGCGCCTTCAGCTCGCCCGAGCGCACCATCTCGTTGAAAGCGAGCCCGGCACGGTGGCGCTCGCCGAGGCCGATCCAGCAGATGCGCGCCGGCAAGCCCTGGAACGCGATCCGCTCGCCGGCCATCGCGAGCCAGCGGTGCAGGCCGGCGTCGCCGGGGAAGAGCTGCTTCATCTTGGCATCCGTCTTGCGGATGTCGTCGGGATCGCCCGAGAGCGCGACCCAGCGGAACGGTCCCTTGCCGCGGCAGAAGAGCGGCCGGATGTAAGCCGGGACGAAGCCGGGGAACGCGAACGCATCGGCGACGCCAGCGTCGAACGCGACCTGGCGGAGGTTGTTGCCGTAGTCGACGACCGGGATGCCGAGCGCCTTGAAGCCGAGCATCGCCCGCACGTGCGTGGCGGCGCTCCGTGCAGCGTCTTCGCGTAGCGCCGGGTGGCAGGCGGAGTCGGCCTGCGCAGTGCGCCACTGCGCGACCGACCAGCCGGCGGGCAGATAGCCGTTGACGAGATCGTGCGCCGACGTCTGGTCGGTGACGAGATCGGGCCGCGGGCCGCCCGCCTGCGCGCGCCGCAACAGCTCGGGAACGAGCTCGGCTGCATTGCCGAGCAGGCCGACCGACACCGCGCGCTTGGCCTGCGTGTGCCGCTCGATGCGAGTCAGCGCGTCGTCGAGATCCGACGCCTGCTCGTCGAGATAGCGCGAGCGCACGCGAAAGTCGATCCGCGATTGCTGGCACTCGATCGTCAGCGACGACGCGCCGGCGAAGCTCGCCGCGAGCGGCTGCGCGCCACCCATGCCGCCGAGACCGGCAGTGAGGATCCAGCGCCCGCCGAGGTCGCCGCCGTAGTGCTGGCGACCGGCTTCGACGAACGTCTCGTACGTGCCCTGGACGATGCCCTGGCTCGCGATATAGATCCACGAGCCGGCCGTCATCTGGCCGAACATCATCAGCCCCTTGCGGTCGAGCTCGTCGAAATGCTCCCACGTCGCCCACTTGGGAACGAGGTTCGAGTTGGCGATCAGCACCCGCGGCGCGTCGGCGTGGCTGCGGAAGACACCGACGGGCTTGCCGGACTGGACGAGCAGCGTCTCGTCCTCGCCGAGCTCGCGCAGCGCCTTCAGGATCGCCTCGAAGCTCGGCCAATCGCGCGCCGCCTTGCCGATGCCGCCGTAGACGACGAGCGCGTCAGGGTTCTCGGCAACATCGGGATCGAGGTTGTTCTGGATCATCCGGTACGCCGCCTCGATCAGCCAGTTGCGGCAGCTGAGCGTGCTGCCGCGCGGTGCGCGCACCGGGCGCGGACCGACAGCGTGAGGCGGGGTCGAGAGGTCGGACATGGCGGGCTCCGGCAACGACGGGTCGGCATCGACTGTAGGCCCTTCGCGCGACGCGCTCGCGGCGCGGAGCGGTATAAGACCGACGTGCAGCGGCCCTCCCTCCTCTTGCGAACCGCCGACGTCGCCGGCCAGCCGTGGCGCAACGGCGGCGGCGTCACGCGCGAGCTGCTCGCGCTGCCCGCTGGCGAGCGCTGGCGCGTCCGTGTCAGCGTCGCCGACGTCGACGCCGACGGCCCGTTCTCGGCCTTCGACGGCGTCGAGCGCTGGTTCGCGGTCGTCGCCGGCGCCGGCGTTGTTCTCACGATCGACGGCGTCGAGCACCGCTGCAATGCCGATGGCGACGCGCTCGCGTTCGCCGGCGCGGCGCGCACGACCTGCGTCCTGATCGACGGCCCGACGCGCGACCTCAACCTCATGCTGCGCGGCGTTCGCGGCGCCCTCGATCGCGTCGTCGCCGGCGCGATGTGGCGGCCATGGGTGAATCAATGCGGCCTGTACGCGACCACGGCAGGAACCGTCGTCGGCGACGGCGATCGTTTGCCCGAACCGATTCCCGCGCATGCACTCCGCTGGTGGCACGACGCTCCCGACCCGATCGCCTTCGACGGCGCCGGCTGGTGGCTGAGCGCCGAGATCGGAGCCACGGCATGACGACGACGCTCTGGCGCGGCGCCCGCCTGGCGACGCTCGCCGATGCGCGCGGTTGGGGCTTCGTCGAGCGCGGCGCGCTCGTCGTCGACGGCGCGTCGATCGCGTGGGCCGGCGCCGAGTCGGAGCTGCCCGCGACGCTCGCGATCGACGCCGACGTCGACCTCGGCGGCGCCCTCGTCACGCCGGGCCTGGTCGAGTGCCACACGCATCTCGTCTACGGCGGCCGGCGCGCGAACGAATTCGAGCAGCGGCTCGCCGGCGCGACCTACGAAGAGATCGCGCGCGCCGGCGGCGGCATTCGCTCGACCGTCGCGGCGACGCGCGCGGCGAGCGACGAGACGCTTTTCGCCAGCGCCCGCGAGCGCGCGCTCGCGCTGATGGCCGAGGGCGTGACGACGCTCGAGATCAAGTCGGGCTACGGCCTCAGCGAGCAGCACGAGGCGCGCTGTCTTCGCGTCGCGCGCCGGCTCGGCAGCGAGCTGCCGGTCGACGTTCGCACCACCTGCCTGTCGGCGCACGCGCTGCCGCCCGAATACGGCGGACGCGCCGACGACTACATCGATGCGGTGTGCGGCTGGCTGCCGGCGTTGCGCGCGGCCGGGCTGGTCGACGCGGTCGACGCGTTCTGCGACCGGATCGCGTTCTCGGTCGCGCAGACGCGGCGCGTGTTCACGGCCGCGCGTGCGCTCGGGCTACCGGTCAAGCTGCACGCCGAGCAGCTGAGCGCCTCGGGCGGCGCGGAGCTCGCCGCCGAGTTCGGCGCGCTGTCGTGCGAGCACCTCGAGCACCTGAGCGATGCCGGCGTGCAGGCGATGGCGCGCGCCGGCTGCGTCGCCGTGCTGCTGCCGGGCGCGTTCTATTTCCTGCGCGAGACGCAGGCGCCGCCGATCGATGCGCTGCGCAAGGCGGCCGTGCCGATCGCGATCGCCACCGATCACAACCCGGGCTCGTCGCCGACGCTCTCGCCGCTCCTGATGCTGAGCATGGCGTGCACGCTGTTTCGCCTCACGCCCGAGGAGGCGCTGCGCGGGGTAACGGTGAACGCGGCGCGGGCGCTCGGCCTCGGCGACCGCGGCGTCCTCGCCGCCGGCGCGCGCGCCGACTTCGTCGTCTGGAACGTCGAGCATCCGAACGAGCTGTCGTACTGGATCGGTCACAACCCGTGCACGCGCGTGGTCCGCGCCGGAGTCGAGCGAAGGACATGAACGAATCGGTCTTCACGCTGCAGCGCGGGACGACACCGCTTCTTGTCAGCCTGCCGCACGTCGGCACCGCGATTCCCGACGATCTCGCGCCGGCGTTCGTGCCGCGCGCGCTGGCGCTCGAAGACACCGACTGGCATCTCGCCCAGGTGTACGACTTCGCGCGCTCGCTCGGTGCGGGTGTGCTCGTGCCGCGTTGGTCGCGCTATGTCATCGACCTCAACCGGCCGCCCGAGAACGCGCCGATGTATCCGGGTGCGAACAACACCGAGCTGGTGCCGACGCGTTTCTTCAGTGGCGATCCGCTCTACCGCGACGGCCAAGCGCCGGACGACGCCGAGATCGCCCGCCGGCTGCAAACGTACTGGCAGCCGTACCACGACGCGCTCGCCAGCGAGCTCGCGCGCCTCGTCGCCGCGCACGGCCGCGCGATCCTGTGGGACGGGCACAGCATCCAGGCCGAGCTGCCGTGGCTCTTCCCGGGGCGCTTGCACGACCTCAACCTCGGGACCGCCGACGGCACAAGCTGCTCGCCGTCGTTGCGCGCGACGCTGACGGACGTGCTCGCGGCGCAGTCGAGCTTCAGCCACGTCACCGACGGCCGCTTCAAGGGTGGCTACATCACGCGCCACTACGGCCGACCGGGCGAAGGCGTGCATGCAGTGCAGCTCGAGATGGCGCTCTCGACATACATGGACGAGACGCACGCCGCGTTTCCGGTCGCACCCGTCGACCTGCTGCTGCTCGCGCATCTGCGGCCGGTGCTGCGCTTCCTGCTGCAGGCGACGCTCGACTGGTCCAACGATGCCGGCTGAGCGGTCGGCCGCGCTGCTCTGGGCGCCGCGCGCGCGCCTGCGCGATCGCTGGCGCGAGCACGTCGTCCTGCGGATCGGTCGCGACGGCCGCTGGGCCGAGGTGACGCCGGACGTCCCAACTCCGCCCGAAGGCGCGCACGTCCTCGAGGGGCCGCTGCTGCCGTCGCTCGTCGACGCGCACAGCCACGCTTTCCAGCGCGCCTTCGTCGGCGCCGCGGAGACGCGCGCCGGCGGCCAGGACGATTTCTGGTCGTGGCGCGACCGCATGTACGACGTCGCCCGGCGCATCACTCCGCCGCAGCTGCGCGCCATCGCCGCACACCTCTACGTCGAGCTCCTGCGCGGCGGCTACACGCAGGTGTGCGAGTTCCACTACCTGCGGCGCGACGTCGACGGCAGCGAGTACGCCGACCCGCTCGCGATGTCATGGGCGCTCGCCGATGCCGCAGCCGACGCCGGCATCGGCCTGACGATCCTGCCGGTGCTCTACGAGCGCGCCGGCTTCGCTGCCGATGACCTGCGCGCCGAGCAGCGACGGTTTCGCGCTTCGCCGCACGACGTCGTCGCGGCGGCGCGAACGATCGCGGCGGCGCGCCGCCCGCTCGTCGAGGCCGGGCTCGCAGTCCATTCGCTGCGTGCCGCGGGCGCGGACGCGATCGATGCGCTGCGCCGGCTCGCGACCGACGTCGACGGGCCGATCCACATCCACGTCGCCGAGCAGGCCGGCGAAGTCAGCGAGTGCCTCCGCCTGCACGGCATGCGGCCGATCGAATGGCTGGCGCGGCGCGGCGCCCTCGACCGCCGCTGGCAGCTCGTCCATGCCACGCACGCGATCGGCAGCGAGATCGAAGCCACCGCAAGAAGCGGCGCTGCCATCGTCGTCTGCCCGGGCACCGAGGCCAACCTCGGCGACGGCATTTGCAACCTTTCGGCGTGGCTCGCCGCCGGCGTGCCGGTCTCGATCGGCTCCGACAGCCACGTCACGCGCGACTGGCGCGAGGAGCTGCGCCTGCTCGAATACGGCCAGCGGCTCGTACTGCGGCGACGCAACGTCGCTGCAGCCCCGGAAGAAGGCATCGCGTCGAGCGCGGAGCGGCTGTTCGCTCGCGCCGCAGCGGCAAGCGCTGCCGCGGCCGGCCTCGGGTCGTGGGGGCTCGTCGCCGGTGCGCGCGCCGATGCGCTCGTCGTCGACCCCCGTGATCCTGCGTTGCGCGGCGTCGCCAGCGAGCGGTTGCTCGATGCGCTCGTCTTCAGCAGCCCGACGCTGCGATGGCGCGACGTCCTCGTCGCCGGGCGGTGGCGCGTGCGCGCCGGCAGGCACCGTGCCGCGGCAGCGATCGCCGATCGTTTCGCGGCCGTGCTCGCCGAGCTCGGCGCGCCCGGACCGAGCGCGACCGCACCGCTGAGCAGCTGAGCAGAATCCTCGAGCTGCTGCTCAACGACCTCGATCACTCCTCACTGAAGCATGGTGACGAACATCGCAACGACGGCAACGGCCATCACCGCAGTGCACAGCCAGCCCACCGCCCGCAACCCGCCGCGGACGGCGAGCGCGCCCATGACATCGGTCCGCGCCGCCACCAGCATCATGACGGCCATGATCGGCACCGAGATCACGCCGTTGATGACGGCGCTCCAGAACAACGCCTTGATCGGGTCGATCGGGGTGAACCCGAGCGCGATGCCGCCGATCGTCGCCGCGACGATCACGGCGTAGAACTCGCGCGCGGTGCCGGGCCGGTCCTCGAGGCTGTTCTTCCAGCGCAGGGCGCCGGCCATCGCGTACGACGCGGAGCCGGCGAGGACGGGAACGGCGAGCAGGCCCGTTCCGATGATCCCGAGGCTGAACAGCGCGAACGCGAAATTCCCGGCGATCGGTCGCAGGGCCTCGGCGGCCTGGGCCGCGGTCTGGATGTTGGTCACGCCGTGCGCATGCAAGGTTGCGGCCGTCGTCACCATGATGAAGAAGGCGACGAGGTTCGAGACGCCCATGCCGAGCGTGGTGTCGATCCAGATCCGCCGCAGGGTCCCCTCCGCCTGCCGTGGCGCGGATTTCAGCGGCTTGGCGTTCGGGTCGGCGCGCTGGTCCTCGACCTCCTGCGACGCCTGCCAGAAGAACAGATAGGGGCTGATCGTCGTTCCGAAGACGGCGACGATGACGGTGATGTAGTCCTTGCTCCAGGTGATCTTCGGCAGAAAGGTCGCCGACGCGACCTGCAACCACGGCAGCGGAATGACGAAGACCGTCGCGACGTAGGCCAGCAACGCCAGCGTCAACCACTTGAGGACGCGGACGTAGCGGCGATAGGGAATGAAAACCTGCAAGGCCGCACAAGCGAGACCGAACAACGCGGCGTAGACATGGGCGCTACCGCCGACGAGGAGCCGAAACGCATCGCCCATCGCCGAGAGGTCGGCCGCAATGTTGATGGTGTTGGCGACGAGGAGCAGGAAGACCATGGCATGGAGCAGCCACGGCGGATAGTGGCGGCGGATGTTCGTCGCCAGGCCGTGGCCGCTGACCCGTCCGATCCGCGCGCTCACCAGCTGAACGCCGACCATCAACGGATACGTGAACAGCAGCGTCCACGTCATCGCGTAGCCGAACTGCGCACCCGCCTGCGAATAGGTGGCAATCCCGCTCGGGTCGTCGTCGGCGGCGCCGGTCACGATGCCCGGCCCCAGGCTGGCGAGCAGCGAAGGCTTCTCCGGGGTGCGCACTTGCGGGTTCTTCATGACGTAGCGCCCAGCGTTTGGCTGCGCGCTCGCCCACGGGCAGGAGATGTGCCCGCGCTGCCGGGTGGGGTCCTACATCCACGCTCGACCTCTGCCGGCTGCGAAATGGTTCTTGCCGGGCCACGATGCCCGTCATCCATCACCGTGAGAGGGATCGAAATGGGCAAGTACTTTCTCGCCTGGATTCTTGGCGTGCCGGCCGTCGTTCTGGTCGGGATCTATCTCCTCTCGCACCTGTAGGCACGGTGCTCGACCGCAGCGACGGCTGCGCCCGGGCGCGCTCCGAGCGGGCGGCGTCCGGGGACTGTCCCCTGGCGGGATCGGTCTGCGAGCGAGCGTCGATCCCCGGCTGAAAGTCTCGCTAGCGGAAGCGCGACTGCGGGACGGTCTTCAGGTCGCCGGGAAGCGACGAGATGTACGCCGCGAGCGCCTTGATCTCGGGGTGCGTGAACGGCCGCGCCATCCCCATCATGATCGCGTTGTTGCGACCGACCCGCGGGTTGTGATCGGTCTGGTACGACTTCAGCGCGGCGTACAGATAGTCGGCGTGCTGGCCGGCGAGCTTCGGGTACGAAGGGTCGATCGGCGTCGAGAAGTTCGCACCGTGGCACGACGCGCAGTTCGCTTGCGACAGAAGCTTGGCGACCGGCGCCGGCGGCTCGGAATGCGTCGCGGCCTGCGTCGCGCCGTCGTCGTCGCCGCCCTTGCCGAGCTGCTCGAAGTAGGCGCCGAGATCGGCCATGTCCTGGTCCGAGAGACTGCCGGCGATGCCGCGCATCGACGGATGCTTGCGATCGCCCTTGCGATACGCCATCAGCGCCGAGACGATGTACTTGGCGCCCTGGCCGGCGATCTTCGGCACCTTGTAGACCTCGGGAAAGCTCGCCTGGTAGCGCGGGATGCTGTGGCAGCCGGCGCACATCTCCGCCTTCTTCTCGCCCGCAACGGGATCGCCCGGCTTCGCGTCCTGCGCGTTCGCCGCGCCGCCGACGCCGAGCAGGAGTGCGACGACGAGGTTCGCGAACGACGGCAACGAAAGCAACTTCTTCATGGTGCGTGGAGTTGGGTGGAGCGGGCGAGCAAAGCGGCGAATTATAGGGGGCCCCTTATACTGAATCGCCCCTGCAGAACGCGCCGTCATGAAGTTCCAAGGCTCCCAAACCTACGTCGCTACGCCCGACCTGATGCTCGCCGTCAACGCCGCGGCGACGCTCAAGCGGCCGCTGCTGGTCAAGGGCGAGCCGGGCACCGGCAAGACGATGCTCGCCGAGGAAGTCGCGCAGGCGCTCGGCATGCCGCTCTTGCAGTGGCACATCAAGTCGACAACCAAGGCACAGCAGGGCCTCTACGAGTACGACGCCGTCAGTAGGCTGCGCGACAGCCAGCTCGCGGGAATCGTCGGCAGCGAGGGCAGCGAACGGGTTCGCGACATCCACAACTACATCGTCCGAGGCATCCTCTGGCAGGCGTTCACGGCCGAAGAGCCGGTCGTGCTCCTGATCGACGAGATCGACAAGGCCGACATCGAGTTCCCGAACGACCTGCTGCGCGAGATCGACCGGATGGAGTTCTACGTCTACGAGACGCGCGAGCTCGTCAAGGCCAAGCACCGGCCGCTCGTCTTCATCACGTCGAACAACGAGAAGGAGCTGCCCGACGCGTTCCTGCGCCGGTGCTTTTTCCACTACATCAAGTTCCCCGACGCCGAGACGATGAAGCAGATCGTGGGCGTCCACTTCCCGAGCCTCAAGAAGGAGCTGCTCGGCGCCGCGCTGAAGAGCTTCTACGACGTCCGCAACCTGCCGGGGCTGAAGAAGAAGCCGAGCACCTCCGAGCTGCTCGACTGGCTGAAGCTGCTCGTCGCCGAGGACATCCCGCTCGAAGCGCTGCAGAGCAAGGACGACAAGGTCGCCGTGCCGCCGCTGGTGGGCGCGCTGCTGAAGAACGAGCAGGATGTCTCGCTGTTCGAGAAGCTCGTCTTCATGCAGCGCCACAACCGCTAGAGCGCCACTCGGACGTGCTGCCCGTCGCCCCCGTCACGCTGGCAGACGATCGGGTGCGGCTCGAGCCGCTCGGTCTCGAGCACGAAGAGGGGCTGCGCCGCGCCGCCGCCGACGGCGAGCTCTGGATGATCCGCGTCACCAGCGTCCCCGAGCCGGGCGACACGCGCGGCTACATCGAGCGCGCGCTGCAGAGCTTTGCCGAAGGCCACCGGCTCGCGTTCGCGGTGCTCGACGCGACGAGCGGCGAGGTGATCGGCTCGTCGAGCTACCACGACATCGTCCCGGCGGTCGAGCGGCTCGAGATCGGCTACACCTGGTACGCGAAGAGCCACCAGCGCACGCACGTCAACGCCAGCGCGAAGCTGCTGCTGATGCGGCACGCCTTCGAGACGCTCGGCGCCAGACTGGTCGGCTGGCGCACCGACAACTTCAACTTCGCCAGCCAGCGCGCGATCGAGCGGCTCGGCGCGAGGAAGGACGGCGTCCTGCGCCACCACGCCGTGCGCCGCGACGGCACGATCCGCGACACGGTGATGTACAGCATGACCGTCGGCGAGTGGCCCGAGGCGAAGGCCGAGCTGCTCGCGCGTCTCGGGCGCGACGGCGCATGACGCGCGCGCTCCTTGCCGCCGTGCTCGCGGCGATCGCGCTGCCCTTGCACGCCGTCGAGCTGCGCGTCCTGTCGGCCGGCGCCGTCGAGCCGGGCGTCAAGCCCGCGCTCGCCGCGTTCGAGCGGGCGAGCGGCCACACCGTCGCAATCTCGTTCGCCGCCGCGCCGGCGTTGCGCGCCGCGCTGCGCGCGCCGGCCGTCGCCGACGTCATCATCGTTCCGCAAGGTGTGCTCGACGAGCTCGCGGCGACGGGCAGCAAGGTCGACGGGCCGCGCGCGGCGATCGGCAAGGTCGGCGTCGGCGTCGCCGTGCGCCCAGGCGTCGCCGCGCCCGATATCACGAGCGCCGAGACGCTGAAGGCGGCGCTGTTGGGAGCGGACGTCGTCGTCTACAACCGCGCGTCGACCGGCGTCTGGGTCGAACGGATGCTGCAGCGGCTCGGCGTCGCCGACGCGGTGCGGCCGAAGTCGGAGCGGTTCGCCGACGGCGCATCGGTGATGCGGCGCCTTCTCGCCGGCACATCGCTGCGCGAGTTCGGCTTCGGCGCGATGACCGAGATCGCGCTGTTCCGCGACCAGGGGCTGCGGCTCGTCGGCCCGCTGCCGGCGGCGTTGCAGAACACGACCACCTACATCGCCGTGCCGTGGCCGGGTCTCGTTCCCGGCGACGGCGCGCGCGCCGACGCTGTCGCGGCATTGATGCACCACCTGCAAGGCTCCGAGTCGCGGTCGCAATTTGCGAACGCGGGGATCGAGCCGACGCACTGAACGCCACAAGCGTTTGACCGGAGAGATCGTGAACGCAACGCCATCGAGCAAACCAACCCCGGACTCCGCCACGAACGACCGCGCCGGCTACCTGCGCCAGCCGACGCTGAGCGGCGGTCGCATCGTCTTCATCGCCGACGACGACCTCTGGTCGGTCGCGGCGACCGGTGGCATCGCGCGCCGCCTCACGGCCGGGCTTTCCGAGCCGTCGACGCCGTCGCTCTCGCCTGACGGCCGCTGGCTCGCCTTCGTCGGCCGCGACGAGCAGCATCCCGAGGTCTATGTCATGCCCGCCGAGGGCGGCCAGGCGCGAAGGCTGACGTGGCTCGGCACCGATGCGCAGGTGCGCGGCTGGACGCCTGGCGGCGAGATCGTCTACGTGACGACGCAGGGCCAGCCGTTCTTCCGCAACCATCAGGCGTTCGCGGTCGCACCGAGCGGCGGCCCGTCGCGCGCGCTCGGCCTCGGCCAAGTCAACCATATCGCGTTCGGCAGCGACGGCAAGGTCGCAATCGGCCGCAACACCGACGACCCGGCACGCTGGAAGCGCTACCGCGGCGGCCGCGCCGGTGCGATCTGGGTCGACGCCGAAGGCAGCGGCGCGTTCCGCCGCCTGCGCGAGCTCGCCGGCAACGTCACGTCGCCGATGTGGATCGGCGCGCGCCTCTGGTTCCTCGGCGACGGCGAAGGCGTCGGCAATCTCTATTCGTGTCGCGTCGACGGCAGCGACGTGCGCCGCCACACCGACCACGACCGCTACTACGCACGCCAGGCACAAAGCGACGGCGAGCGCATCGTCTACGCGTGCGGCGCACGGCTATGGCTGTTCGATCCCGCGAGCGAGAAGGCGCACGAGCTCGCGATCGAGACGCCGGCGCACCGCACGCAGGCGGCGCGCCGCTTCGTCGCCGCGGCCGACCATCTCGAATCGTTCCGAGTCCATCCGAAGGGGCACTCGCTCGCGCTCGTCGCGCGCGGCCAGCTGTTCGCGATGCCGCTCTGGGAAGGCGCAGCGACGCGGCGGATCGACGATTCGGTCGAACGCGCGGCCATGGATGCGAACGACGACGGCGCCGCGGTGCGCCTCGGCCGTGGCCAGTGGCTCGCCGACGGCACGACGATGGTCGCGGCGAGCGACGCCTCCGGCGAAGAACGGCTGGTCGTCTTCGACCGCGACGGCGCGCGCACGCTGCCGTGGGACACCGGCCACGTCAGCGCCCTCGTCGCGGCGCCTTCGGGCACCACGGTCGCGTTCGCCAACCACCGCAACGAGGTCTGGCTCGGCGACGTCGCCAGCGGGGCGCTCACTGCCGTCGACGCGAGCGGCTACGGCCGCAGCGACGA
Organism: Caldimonas sp.; assembly: GCA_036272325.1. GTDB lineage: Bacteria > Pseudomonadota > Gammaproteobacteria > Burkholderiales > Burkholderiaceae_C > Schlegelella_A. Next base: position 18,235 of record DATAYY010000084.1, read on the forward strand.
CCTCGCGTGGTCACCCGACGGCGCCTGGCTCGCCTACACCTTCGCCGCCGACACCCGGCACGTCGCGCTGAAGCTGTACTCGTGCGCGAGCGGCACGAGCAGCTTGCTCACCGAGCCCGAGTTCCGCGACAGCTCGCCGGCATTCGACCCCGACGGCAAGTACCTCTACTTCGTCTCGGTCCGCACCTTTGATCCGGTCTACGACAGCGTGCGCTTCGACCTCAGCTTCCCGCGCGGCGGAAGGCCATACCTGATCGCGCTGCAGGCGGGCGGCCGGACGCCGTTCGATCCCGAGCCGCGCGGTCTCGGCGGCGATCGGCGAGCGCCGGCCAGCGCGACCGGCGATGCTGCCAAGGACGTGCGCACGAAGCCGCCGGTGCGGATCGACCTCGACGGCATCATGCAACGCGTCGCTGCGTTTCCGGTTCCCGAAGGCCGCTACGGGCGGATCGCAGGGGTCGCCGGCGGCAAAGTCGTCTGGAACGCGCAGAACATCGTCGGCGCCCACGGCCGCGGCGGCCACAAGGAAGCCGCGGGCAAGCTCGAGCGCTTCGACTTCGCCACCGGCAAGAGCGAGACGCTGGCCGAGAAGATCGACGACTTCTCGCTCGCGGCGGACGCGCTGACGCTCGTCTACCGCGACGGCAAGGCGCTGCGCGCGATCGCAGCCGACACTCCCAAGGTCGACCGGCCCGACCCCGCTGACGCCGAAGGCCCGCCGTCCCGGCGCAACGGCCGCATCGACCTCGATCGCGTCCGCGTCGCCGTCGAGCCGCAGCGCGAATGGCGTCAGATGCTGCGCGAGGTCTGGCGCCTGCAGCGCGACCAGTTCTGGTCAGCCAATCTGTCGGGCGTCGACTGGGACGCGGTCTGGCAGCTCTATCGGCCGCTGGTCGATCGCGTCGCGACGCGCGCCGACCTGTCCGATCTGGTCTGGGAGATGCAGGGCGAGCTCGGCACTTCGCACGCCTACGAGGCCGGCGGCGACCATCGCAAGCCGCCGGCCGGCGCGCTCGGCCATCTCGCCTGCGAAACGCGCTGGGATGCCGCGCGCGGCGGCTGGGAGATCACCCGAGTCGCCCGCGGCGACGCCTGGGACGCCGCGTCCGACTCGCCCCTGAACGCGATCGGCGTCGAGGCGAAGTGCAGCGAGCGCATCGTCGCCGTCGACGGCGTGCCGCTGACGGCGGCGTTGCCGCCAGAGGCGCTGCTCGTTCACCGTGCCGGCCAGAAGGTGCAGCTCTCGCTCATCGGCAGCGGCACCGACGGCGGCGAGCGGCGACGCGAGGTCATCGTCACGACGCTCGCCGACGACGTCCCGGTCTACTACCGTCAATGGGTCGAGAACAACCGCGCCTGGGTGCACGAGCGATCGGGCGGCCGCATCGGCTACTTCCACGTCCCCGACATGCAGGCCGCCGGATTCGCCGAGTTCCATCGCTATTTCGGCAGCGAGTGCGAGCGCGACGCGCTGATCGTCGACGTCCGCTACAACCGCGGCGGCCACGTCTCGCAGCTGCTGCTCGAGAAGGTCGCGCGGCGCAGGCTCGCGTTCGTCCATTCACGCTGGATGAACGTCACCACGTATCCCGAAGAGGTGGTCGCGGGCCCGGTCGTCACCCTGACCAACGAGCACGCGGGATCCGACGGCGACATCTTCTCGCACAACGTCAAGCTGATGAAGATCGGCCCGCTCGTCGGCACGCGGACCTGGGGCGGCGTCGTCGGCATCTGGCCGCGACACAAGCTCGTCGACGGCAGTGAGACGACCCAGCCGGAGTTCGCGTTCTGGTTCACCGACGTCGGCTTCGGCGTCGAGAACCACGGCACCGATCCCGACATCGAGGTCGACAACGCGCCGCAGGACGCCCTCGCCGGCCGCGACCGCCAGCTCGAGGTCGCCCTGCAGACGGCGCTCGACGCCGCCGATCGCAGCAAGCCGCTGCGCGCTCCGGAAGCGAAGCGTCCGGTGCTCGCGCGCGCGCCGCTGCCGCCGCGCCGCTGAGCCGGCGCGGCCGGAGGCGGCGATCAGCTCGGCTGCTTGACGACCCGCAGGTAGGGCTTGATCGTCTTGAAGCCCTGTGGGTACTTCTTCTTCGCGTCCTCGTCGGAGACCGAGGTCGGGATGATCACGTCCTCGCCGCTCTTCCAGTTCACCGGCGTCGCGACCGTGTGCTTGGCCGTGAGCTGCAAGGCGTCGAGCACGCGCAGGATCTCGTCGAAGTTGCGGCCGATCGACATCGGATAGGTCAGCATCAGCTTGACCTTCTTGTCGGGGCCGATGACAAAGACCGAGCGTACTGTCGCGTTGTTGACCGCGGTCCGGCCGTCGGCGGCGACCTCGTCGGCCGGCAGCATGTCGTAGAGCTTGGCGACCTTGAGGTCGTGGTCGGCGATCATCGGGTACTTGACGGAGGCGCCCTGCGTCTCCTCGATGTCCTTCGACCATGATGCGTGCCGGTCGACCGGGTCGGCCGAGAGGCCGATCAGCTTGGTATTGCGCTTCGTGAACTCGGGCTCGATCCTGGCCATGTAGCCGAGCTCGGTCGTGCAGACCGGCGTGAAGTCCTTCGGGTGCGAAAAGAGGATCGCCCACTTGTCGCCGATCCAGTCGTGGAAGCGGATCTTCCCTTGCGTGGTCTCGGCTTCGAAATCGGGCGCGGTGTCGTTGATGCGCATGTCTGGCTCCTTGAAAGCGAATCGGTCGCGCGGCGTCGGCGCGGGACGGTGAGTATGCGCGTGGCGCGGGCGACCACGCACAGACTGTGGTTCGAGCGGCGCTGCCGATCGTCGTGGCCTTGCCGCCACCGCCGCCGATTGCCGACAATCGCGGCAACTCCACCACCTCGCATGGCCGACATCTTTTCTCCGCCTCTCGTCGACACCGCGCCGCGCGGGCGGCGCTCTTCGTCGCGCACATCGCGCGCTCCAAGCGGCCGCGCGAATACCGCTTCGGCGCGACCCTGCCGAAGAACAACCACGGCAAGGTGTTGAACCGCGTTGCGCGAACAACTGCGGCAGGAAAAGGACTCGCAATGACGAACGCGCTGCCACCGGACGACCGCAACGAGCCGACACTCGATCAGGTGCTCGCGCTGCTCGATCGCGCCCATGTGCTCGCACGGCGAACGATGGACGCCGGCCACCATCCGTTCGCCGCGCTGCTCGTCGCTGGCGACCACGCGACGGTGCTGCTCGAGCAAGGCAACGTCGACAGCGTCAACCACGCCGAAGCGGTGCTGGCACGCGAGGCCGCGCGGCGCTGGCCGCCCGAAGCGCTCTGGCCGTGCACGCTGGTGACAACGGTCGAGCCGTGCGCGATGTGCGCCGGCACGCAGTACTGGGCCAACATCGGCCGGACCGTGTTCGGGATCGAGGAGAAGACGTTGCTCGCGATCACCGGCAACCACGCCGAGAACCCGACGCTCGACCTGCCGTGCCGGCACGTCTTCGCGCGCGGCCACAAGGAGGTCCAGGTGATCGGCCCCGTCGCCGCTGTGGAGGAGCCGATCGTCGCGTTGCACCGGCGCTACTGGCGCTCGCGCTGATGAGCAAGTCCGAGCCCGGACCTACCAGATCGTATAGACCATGAAGAAGCCGGCGATCGTCATGAGCGTCGCCAGAAACAGCACTTCGACACTCTTCGCCAGAAGCGCGGCTCGCGGTTCGGTGCGCGTTCTCAACTCCGAGCGGATGAGGTCGATGCAGAACAGGAAGATCGCCGCGCAGGTCGCGAGGACATCGTCGATCGAGGTTTCCTTGCCCGTTCCCGTGCCGTTGATGAAGGCAGATGCCGAGGCAAAGTCCAGCGTTCCGCACCGCGACAGCAGGCTCGTCGTTTCAGCACGCTCGATGGGGTGGAAAGGGAGACGGGTCATCTTCGTATCGTCCGGGGACGCGAGCGGGCGCCGCTCGCAGACGGGGCCGCAGCTCGTGTGCGGGCCGCGCATGACAGGCACGGCGCCGCGGCCGGCGAGACACAATCACGCCATGACAAACGCCCCGATCGACCTCCGCTCCGACACCGTCACCCGTCCGACCGACGCGATGCGCGCGGCGATGCACGCCGCAGCGGTCGGCGACGACCAGTATGGCGAGGACTCGCTCACCAACGAGCTGCAGGAGCGCGTCGCCGCCCTGCTCGGTAAGGAGCGCGGCCTCTGGCTGCCCTCGGGAACGATGGCCAACCAGGTCGCGCTGCGCGTGCTGACGCGGCCGGGCGACGAGGCGATCGTCAGCCGCGAGTGCCACGCCGGCTGGCACGAGACCGGCGGCTCGGCAGCGAACGCCGGCGTCCAGCTGCACGAAATCGGCAGCGGCGGCTGGTTCACCGTCGAGCAGGTCGAGGCGGCGATCAAGCCGCGCGGCCTGCCGGTCTATCCGCCGACGACGCTGCTCGAGATCGAGAACACGCACAACCGCAGCGGCGGCATCGTCTTTCCGCAGGAGGAGCTTGTCCGCATCTGCGCGCTCGCCAGGTCGCGCGGCATCGCGACCTTCCTCGACGGCGCGCGGATCTGGAACGCGAGCGTCGCGACCGGCCTGTCCGAAGCCGAGCTCGCAACACCGTTCGACCTCGTCGCCGTCTCGTTCTCGAAGGGGCTCGGTGCGCCCGGCGGATCACTTCTCGCCGGCTCGCGCGACCTCGTCGCCGCGGCGGCCCGGCACCGCCGCATGCTCGGCGGCGCGATGCGCCAGACCGGCTTCTTTGCGGCGGCGGCGTTGCACGGCGTCGAGCACCACCGCGCGCGTCTCGCCGACGACCACGCGAACGCGCGCCGGTTCGCCGAGATGCTGGCCGCCAGCCCGCTGGTGCGGCTCGACCTCGAAACGGTGCAGACGAACATCGTCGTCTTCCACCTGCGATCGGGTGCGGTCGACGCGGCGACGCTCGTGCAGCGGGCGCGCGGGCGCGGCGTGCTGCTGAACGCGTTCGACTCGCGCACCGTGCGTGCGGTGACACACCTCGACGTGTCGACGGCGGCGGCCGCGCAGGCCGGCGAACTGGTGCTCGCCTCGCTCGCGTCCTGATCAGGACGCGGCCGCCGCGAAGCCGCGCTTCACGCCGCCTTCGCGGCGTCTTCTCACCTCTCTCACGCCACGCGTCGACAGTCGCGGGGACGGCCGCCGGCGCATCGCGCGCCTGGCCGTGACCGGAGCAGACCCGATGAAGACCTTGCTGCGCTCGCTGCTCGTCGTCGCCGCGCTGGTGACGTCGATCGTCGCCGTCTCGCTCGTCGCCTGCGGCGACGAGACCGGCTGGCACACTCTGCACGGTGTCGAACCCGCTCCTGCTGCTGCCTGACTTCCTGCTCATCCTGCTCGGCTGGTGGCTCTGCCGCCGAACCTCGCTGAACCGACCGGTCTGGGAGGCGGTCGAGCGACTCGTCTACTTCCTGCTCTTTCCAGTCCTGCTCTTCAACTCGATCGCCAGGAGTCCGCTGCGGCCGGCCGAGGTCGCGAGCCTCGCCGCGGCAACTCTCGGGACGCTCGCGACGGGGATCGCGCTCGCGCTGGCGCTCGGGCATTGGCCCGGCGTCGATCGGCGGCTGCACGCGTCGGGCGCGCAGACCGCGTACCGGTTCAACTCGTATATCGCACTCGCACTGTCGGAGCGGCTCGGCGGCGCCCAGGGGCTCGCATGGATGGCGCTCGTCATCGCGATCAGCGTGCCGATCGCCAACGTCGCCGCCGTCTGGCCGCTCGCGCGCCATGGCGGCCAATCGACGCTGCGCGAGCTCAGCCGCAATCCGCTCATCCTCAGCACACTTGCCGGCCTGCTCGCGAACATGCTCGGCGTCACGCTGCCGGACGCGGTGACGACGACGCTCCAGCGGATCGGCCTCGCGGCGCTGCCGCTCGGCCTGATGGCGGTCGGCGCCGGGCTCACGCTCGGTGCACTGAAGGCGTCGCCGGCGTTGGCGGCAGCGTTGCTCGCGATCCGTCATGCCGTGCTGCCGATCGTCGCGATCGCTCTCGCTGCGGCGCTCGTGTTGCCGCTCGAGCAGCGCGCGATCGTCGTGTTGTTCGCAGCGCTGCCGACGTCGGCCGTCGCCTACGTGCTCGCCGCACGGATGGG
>DATAYY010000085.1:0-2639 GCA_036272325.1 Caldimonas sp.
CGGCGTGGCGGTTGCGCAGGGTCGTCAGGCCGAACGAGCGATTGGCCCGCGCATATTCCTCGTTGCCGATGCGAACGAAGGTCGTGTCGAGCAGGCGGACGATCGTCGCCAGCACGGTGTCGCGGCGAGGCATCGCGCCGACCGGCGCCGCGAGGTCGGCTCGCACGCGCTTGCGCAGCCGCGGCAGCGCAGCGCCGAAGTCGAGCATGCGCGCGAACTTGTCCGCGTCCTTGGCGAGCCGCCACGCCGGGTGATAGCGGTACTGCTTGCGGCCGCGCGCGTCGCGGCCGGTCGCCTGCAGATGGCCGTTCGCACGCGTGCAGATCCAGACCCGCTCGTAAGCGGGCGGAATCGCCAGCGAGCGGATGCGCTCGAGGTCGACGGCGCGGCGAAGTCGCTTGCCGTCGGGGCCGACGTAGGCGAAGCCGTCGCCCTGGCGAATGCGCAGGATCCCCGCGGTGTCGTCGCTCACCCAGACGAGCCCCGGCGGCGCCGTCTCCTGCACGGTGGCCGCGGCGCGCGTTGCTGCGATCGGACGCCTCGCGGATTCGCCGCTCATCCCGCCGCGATCGCGGGCGGCGCCGGCACGCGTGGCTCGCGCACCGGCGCTGGCCGAGCCGGCTGTGGATCGTCGATCGGCGGCGGCACGCCTTGCGGCTGTTGCGGCGTCGGCGGCAGCGGCGTCGGCGGTTCTGGCTTCGAAGGGCGAGGATCGTTCGACAAGGACAGCGGCTCGACTTGAACAGCGCTCGCCGCAGCAAGCATCGTGCCGCCGCGCGAACACCGAGTTCTCGGGCGCGCGCATTGCTTTGCGCGGCATCCGTTCCTTTCTTGTCGCTCCTGCCAATGCCCCGATCACGCGATCGCCGATCGACTTCCCCGCCCCGCTCCTGGCGACCACGCCTCGCGCGGCTGCTGCGCCGGACGTTCGGCCTGAAGCAGCTTCGCGAAGGCCAGGACGCGGTGATCGCGCACGTCATGGCCGGAACGCCGACGCTGGCGGTGATGCCGACCGGCGCCGGCAAGTCGCTGTGCTACCAGCTCCCCGCGCTCCTTCTTCCGGGAACGACGCTCGTCGTCTCCCCCCTGATCGCGCTGATGAAGGACCAATGCGACAAGCTTCGCGAGCTCGGCGTCGCCGCGGTCCAGATCAACAGCGCGGTCGACGCCGAGGAGCTCGCCGCCGCCGAGCAAGCGATCGCAGCGGGCGCGGCGAAGATCGTCTTCACGACGCCGGAGCGGCTGGCAGAGCGGAGCTTCGCCGATCTGCTGGCCAGCCATCCGGTGAGCCTGCTCGTCGTCGACGAGGCGCATTGCATCTCGCAGTGGGGACACGACTTCCGGCCGGCGTTCCTCGAAGTCGGCACTGCTGCAGCGCGGCTCGGCAAACCGACCGTGCTGGCGCTGACCGCGACCGCGAGCGACGCCGTCATCGACGACATCGCACGCCAGCTCGATGTCGGCCGCTTCGTCATCGTCAACACCGGCCTGTACCGGCCGAACCTGCACTACCGCGTGCTCCCGGTGACCAACGAGGAAGACAAGCTGCAGCGTGCCATCGCGCTGGTCGGGGCAAGCGAAGGCGCGGGCCTCGTCTACACCGCGACGGTCAAGGCCGCCGAGGAGGTGTACGCGGCGCTGTGCGCCGCCGGCGTCGACGCCGTCCTCTACCACGGCAGGCTCGGCGCGGCCGAGCGTCACGCGCGGCAGGAGGCCTTCATGACCGGCCGCATCCGCGTGATGGTCGCGACGAACGCGTTCGGCCTCGGCATCGACAGGGCCGACACGCGCTTCGTCATCCATTACCAGCTGCCGGGAGGACTCGACGCCTACTACCAGGAATCCGGCCGCGCCGGCCGCGACGGCGAGGTCGCCGAGTGCACGCTGCTGTTCTTTCACAACGACAAGGCAGTACAGCAGTTCTTCCTGGCCGGCCGCTACCCGGCCAGGGAAGACGTCGCCGACCTATACGTCGCGCTCCAGCATCCGCCCACGGGCGAAGCTTGGACGCTCAATCGATTGCAGCAGGCGATCGCGCGACCGAAGGCGAAGGTGCAGGTCGCGCTCCGCCTCCTCCGGCATCGCCGCGTCGTCCGCCAGGACGGCGACGGTCGCCTCGCCCTCACCCGCGCCGGCCTCGATGCCGACACGCTCGCCGGCCTGCTGCAGTCGTATCAGGACAAGCGCGAGCACGACCGCGCGATGCTCGAGCGGATGATCTTCTACGGCCAGACCGGGCAGTGCCGCTGGAAGGTGCTGCTCGAGAACTTCGACGCCGCCGAAGGCTTCGTCTCCTGCGGGACCTGCGACAACTGCCTTCGCATTGCCGCCGCGTTCGCCACCGCCGAGCGGGAGGCAGCAGGCGACGAGGAACGGCGCGAAACCGCCGTGCCACCACCGCTGCCTACCGTCGGCGAGCTCGTGCGCGTGCCGCGCTACGGGCGCGGCATCGTCGCATCAGTCAGCGCCGAGGGCGTGGCCGTCGTCTTCCAGGAAGGCTCGAAACGCGTCTTCCTACCGGCGTTCGTGCGTCGCTCCGCGGCGAACAGGCGACGTCAAAAGTCGGCAAGAGTTACCGCAAGCGCTGCCTGAGTCGCGGCCGCGAGGGCCATGCCAAACCCGGCCCGACGCAGTGTCAC
>DATAYY010000086.1:0-41162 GCA_036272325.1 Caldimonas sp.
GGGCCGTCGCCGACGCTGGGCCTCAGCGCGGATAGAGCTCAGCCGAAGAGCCGAGGTACAGGTAGACCGCGGAGCGGCCGCCCTCCGATCGACCATAGGCGAGATACAGCGGCCCGATCTTCGAATCGACCGCCAGGAACAGCGCGCCGCCGACGAGAACGCCGGTGGCCGGCGTGCCGTCCAGACGCTTGTAGACATTGCCGACTTCGAGCGACAGCCCGCTGTAGACCGCGGTGCCCAGGGTCTCGTTGAGAAAGGCGGCACGGCGTCGATACTGCAGCCCGGCCAACGCGTACTCGCGGCCGACCAACTGCTCGTAGCGGTAGCCAGAGAAATTGAACAGCCCACCGACCTTGAACTGGTCGTAGAAGGGCACGTTGCTGCCGAGATCGGAGCCGCCGTGGAGTGAGAACTGCCAGGCGTTGGCCTGCCACGTGTTCGTCGTCGTGAGGTCGAGGGCCACCGTCTGGTAGCGACGGTCGGCGCCGAGCCCCGGCTGCGACGAATAGATCGACGCGGTTGCCCGCGTTCCCGCAGTCGGGAAGATCCGCTTGTCGACGCTGTCGTAGACGAATTGCGCGGTGACCGCAGCGAGCGCGTGGCGGCCGGGGTCGGGGACGCGTGGGTTGCCGGCCTTGGCTATCGTGTCGACCCCCTCGCGCTGCAGCCCGATCCGCAACTCGCCCCAGGATCCGAACGCCGTGCCGACGTCGAGCCCGCCGCCGATGCGTCGCGTGTCGTACTGGCCGACTGCCGTGTCACCGCTGTACAGGTACTCGAGCTGCTGGCTGCCGAACACGATCGGCGCGACGAAGAACCGCTGCGCCGGCTCGAGCGGTTGGTAGAACTGGGCGGCGAAGGCGTTCGGGGCGCCTAGCTGCACGGAAGTGCGGAACTCTCCGCCCAGCGCGTTGAGCCAGCGCTTCTCGTAATCGGCGCGGATGCCCCACTGCGTGAGGCCCTTGAAGTCGGTGCTGAGGTTGAGATCGAACGTCACGTAGTTTGGCCCCCAGGGCTTTTCGGTGGCGTCGTAGGTCAGTACGTTGCGGCCGCCGCGCTCGACCGCGATCCCGTAGCCGACAGCGGTGTAGTCGCCGCGCGCGACCAGACGGTTGGCATCCGCATCGGCCTTGGCCGGGTCGTAGGTCTCGCCGGGCCGGGTTCGCACGATCGCGTTCGCCACCTCCGCACTCGTGTCGTGCAGCCCGCTCACATGCACCTCGTCGATCGTCACCTTCGGCGCAACGGCGAGCTTGCCGAGGTCGGCGCGCCAAGCGGCGTACTCGCGCGGCGACAGGCTGTAGCGCGACAACTGCGCTACGGCGGCACGCGCGGCCGCTTCGCCGATCGGGATCGCCTCGGGCACCTTGCTGAAGTCCGCGGAGCCGATGTCCTCCAGGATCACCTTGATCTGGATGTCCCGCTCCGTCAGCGTCGCCAGCTGGGCCTTCTCGTTGGCTGCGATCGCGATGTTCAGGGCTTGCCCGGCGACGCCGAGGAAGCTGCCGAGCTTTTCGCGCGTCACCGCTGGATTCGCGACTGGCACCGCGATCACGACGTCGGCGCAGGTCTTGCGCGCAACATCGACCGGCAAATTGCGGACCAGCATGCCGTCGACCAGAAGGCGTCCGTTGTACTCGACCGGTGCGAACGCCGCGGGCACCGCCATGCTCGCGCGCATCGCGACCGCGAGCTCGCCACGATCGAACACCACCATCTCGCCGGTCTCGAGGTCGGTGGCGACGGCCCGGAACGGGATCGGCAACTTGTCGAAGTCATCCACCTGCGCAGCTCCCGACACGATGCGTCGGAACAGGCCTTCGATCTGATGCGTGGGCACCAAGCCGCCAGGTGCCACCAAGCTCCCGTCCTTCAGCCCGAACTCGAGTCCGTTCGAGAAGAAGAAGTCTCGGCTCTTGCGGTGGACCGGGATGTCCTGCCTCGGAGCGCTCGACAGGATGCCGCGCCAGTCGACCGCGGTCATCAGCTGTTCGAGATCCGCCGCCGAAAGCCCGGTCGCGTAGGCCGCACCGACGATCGACCCCATCGACGTCCCGGCGATGCAGTCGATCGGGATCCGCATCTCCTCGAGCACCTTGATCACGCCGATGTGCGCGGCGCCCTTGGCTCCGCCACCGCCGAGGACGAGGCCGATGCGGGGGCGCATCGCCTGAGGAGGCGCAGGCGCGAGCTCGCCGGCGGCGAGCGCGCCCTGAAGCGCTGCGGCCAAGCCGAGCGCGACCAGCGATCGCACCGGCGCCGACGACACCCTCGTTGCCGCGACGAAGGACGTCGCCGGATCAGGCGCGACGACTTCGGGGCGCTGGCATGAACACGAACGCGAACGTGACAACGGGCGCACGCAAGCGTTGCACGGACATTAGTTGATCGTGTAGCCGCGCCCCGTCATGCACGCCTGGTACGCTTGGTAGTACTTGCCGAGGTCCTGCTCCTGGGTGGCGGCGGCCTGCTGCTGGGCCCCGCGCCGCTGGTTGCGCTTGGCGACGCCGCCGACCACCGCGCCTTTCACCGCAGCGTTGCCGACGTCGTTGCCGCCGATCGCGCCGACAGCTGCGCCGGCGGCAGCACCTTTCACGCGTTGCCCCTGCTTCTCCGGCGGGGGCGCGGGCGGCGGCGCCGACGGATCGACTCCAGTGTTCTGCTTGGCAAACGCGCCGCACTCGCCGTCGTCCTTCGCCTGCTGGCTGGCCGACTGGCCCTTGGCCGGGTAGGCGACCGGCTTGCCCGCGGCCAGCGCGAGCCCGAACGACAGCAACGCTGCACTGATCGCGAGTTGAGGAAGGTGTCGCATGTTCGAGCTCCTTGGAATGGTGGCATGCATCAACGCGCGCTGCTCGGGGCGCCTGATTCGGTCACCCACGAAATCGCGTCGAGCAGCGCCTGGTCGTCGACCGGTTTTCGCAGAAAGAACTTGGCGCCGAGCGTGCGGGCCGCCTCGCGGACGCCGTCGTCGTCGCGCGCCGACATGGCGATGAGCGGCAAGCCGATGCCCATCTCCTGAAGTCGCGCCTGGACCTCGAGGCCGGGCACGCGCGGCATGCTCATGTCGAGCAGCACGCAGCTCTGGCCTTCGTCGTGCACCTCGGCGAGAAACTGCTCCGGCGTATCGAACGGCCGCACCTCGAAGCCGCTGACGCGCAGGAGCCGGGTCAGGCTCGTCCGCACCGAACGGTCGTCATCGACGAGGTAGATTCGATAAGCCTTGGTGGCGGCCATGGCGCCCCTCTCTCGCCGAAGAGCTTAGGTTCGGGTTCGGCGCGGCGATATTGGACTTAGGGCCTATTCCTTCCAAGCGGGTCACGGATCCTTGCTCGCCGCTCGATCGTCACGCCGGATGAGGGCCGAGAAATCGGCGGCATGATCGGCCGCCTCGGCGCGCGCGTTGACGAGACTTTGCCGCTGCAGCTCGGCGAAGGAGACTCGGGTGTCGAGCCGGCCGGCTTCATGCAAGTACTCAGGTAGAAACCCGCTCACCAGGATCTTCCACGAGAACGGAACGTGGTCTGGGACGACGCGCGAGTGCAACCAGAGGCTCGTGGTGCAGTTGGTGGTCAGCGAGTTGTAGAACTCCGGCCGCTCTGCCAGCGCGTTGATCTGCCGCACGTAGTCGAGGAACAGCCGGCGCAATTCCTCGGCCGTTCCCTGCAATCGGTACACGTGGACCTGCTCGGGCGGATCGCGCCGGTAGTTGGTCCGCAGGCGGATGACATCGCGCTCGTCAGCGACGACGTAGATCAGCTCGTACTGTCGAAAAAAGCCCCGCAGCGTCGAATAGCCTTCGCCGCGCTCCTTGCGGGCCTCGATCGAGACCGCCAGGTGATCGCCGCCGCTGAAGGCGAAGCTCACGAACACGTGCGCGATCGCAGGGCCCATCCAGTAGACCGCGACGAGGTCCGCCCCCTCGAGCCGGCGCAAGTCGAACGTGCGGTCGTAGTACGCCGGCGTGAAGTCGCTTTCGCTGCGGTAGTCGAAGTTGCGGATGTTGTGCACCGTGACCGTCTCGCCCTCGATCGTGGCGCGCGACAGCACCGCGTTCTCGGGCAGCCAGTCGCGATCGTTCGAAGGCTCGATCGCCTCCCAGCGCCAGAGCAGCAGCGCGAACAACGCGGCATGGAGGGCGACTGCCCGCCAGCGCCATCGCGCCGCGAAGAACGAGACGATCGTGGCCAGCGACACGAGGGCGAACCCGAGGGCGAGCCCCAGGCGCAAGGCCGCCGCCGCATGGTCGAAGGTGACTAGCGCCAGCACACCCCAGCCGGCGGTGCCGAGCATCGCCAGGCCGATCACGCAAAGACCGGCCCGGCGCACTGCCCGCTTCCACGACACCGCCATGCCCCGGCCTTCGACCGAACGAACGCGGCACGGTATTTCCGGCACCGGCGACCGTCGATTGGACCTTGGTCCTATGGGCGCAGGCGCGCGCTCCTGCGACCATGGCGCCCCGTCAACCGGTGATGGAGAGAGATGACACGTCTCGACGAACCGTCGACGTCGGCGAACGCGGTACTCCGCGAGAAGGGATCGTCATGAAGCACGTCCGCAGCGCGACGGCAGCGACACTCTGCAGCGCGGTGCTCTGGCTCCCCGCCATCGCCGTCGCGCAGACGAGCGAGGCCTGGCAATTCGACGGCACGCTCTATCTCTATCTGCCATCGGTGGGAGGCAAGACGACGTTTCCGGAAAACGGCAACGACAACGTCACCGTCGACACCTCGAAGATCCTCGACAGCCTGCAGGCAGCCTTCATGGGATCGCTGGGCGTGCGCCGCGGGGTGTGGGGCGCCTTCACCGATTACGTCTATGTCGACTTCAGCAATTCGAAGTCGGCAACGAGCAATTTCAGCGTCGGCGGCGTGCCGATTCCGGTCGACGCCAGCGCGAGCACGGACCTGGGTCTCAGAGGCTCGGCCTGGACGATCGCGGGCACCTATCGCGTCGTGCCGGATCCTGCCTCCCCGATTGATCTGTTTGCTGGTCTGCGCTACCTCGACATCAGGCAGACGCTCGCGTGGAACCTCAGCGGCAACGTCGGCGCGATCCCACTGCCCGGGCGGGCCGGCAACCGCGAGCAAAGCGTCACCAACTGGGACGGGATCGTGGGCGTCAAGGGCCGCTTCGCCTTCGCTCCTGACCGGAGGTGGTTCGTTCCCTACTACCTCGACGTCGGCACCGGCAACTCGGACCTGACCTGGCAGGCGTTCGGCGGCATCGGCTATTCGTTCCGGTGGGGCGACGTCGTCGGCGCGTGGCGCTATCTCGACTACCGGTTCAAGTCAGGCAAGCCGATCGAGAGCGTGAACTTCAACGGGCCAGCGATCGCTGCCGTCTTCCATTGGTAGCCTCTTCATCCTGGTCGACAACGGGCGCTCGCGCAACCCAATGCGGTATAGATCGAAGCTGGCGTCGATGACCTCCTCGCGACGGGCGTTGCGCCACGCCGCCGTCGTCTCCGCGGCGATGTTGCTGCTGCCGCTGCCCGCACACGCCTCGTTCCTGCCGCCCGAGGTCGTCGACGTCGCGGCCACCTATCTGGCGTGGTTCATCATCTGCGTGATGCCGATCGCGGCGATCGTGCTCTTCTGGCTGGTGCACATCCTTCCGGAAAAGGTGGCCGAGAAACGCCACCATCCGCAGGCGGACGCGATCCAGTGCCTGTGCCTGCTGTCGCTGGTGTTCGGCGGCCTGCTCTGGCCGATCGCGTGGCTCTGGGCGTACACGAAGCCGATCGCCTACCGGGCGGCCTACGGCACCGACAAGCACGATGATTATTTCGTGACCATGGCTGCCCGCGCGCAAGCGGGCGAGCTCACCGCGGCCGAGCTCGAACACCTGCGCGAAGAGCTCGACGCGATCGCCGCCCAGCGCCCACTCGTGGCCGAGCTGCGAGAAGCGCGCGCGCGCATCGCGGCCGCGTCGCCGGCGCCCGCGGCGCGGTCGGCTGACGCCGCCTCCCTTCCTGGAGCCGCGTGATGGAAGCGCTGCTGCTCGGGATCTACGGCTTCTTCGTCTGGCTGATCTTCATCAAGTTCAAGTGGCTGCCCTGGAACATCGTCTCGCAGGTGACCTGCGCCGTCATCCCGATCGTGTTCCTGACCGCACTGATCCTGACGCTGAACGTGGTCGCGCCTTCGACGGCCGACGTTCGCGTCTTCAAGTACGTCGTCCAGATCGTGCCCCAGGTGCGTGGCCGCGTGCTCGAGGTACCGGTCGAGCCGAACCGGCTGGTCAAGAAGGGCGAGCTGCTGTTTCGCATCGATCCGACGCAGTACGTCAACGAGCTGAACGTCGCCAAGGCCAAGCTCGCCGCCGACGAGGCCAAGCTCGCCCAGACGAGCGCCGGCGTCGTCGATGCGTCGGCCGGCGCCCGCCAGTTGCAGGAGCAACTCAAATCCGCCAACGCCCAGGTGCGAACGCTCGCGCCCAAGATCGAGCTCGCCAGGACCCGGGTGCGCCAGAACCGCGAGCTGGTGGCCTCGGGCGCCGGCGACCGCTTCTCCCTCGAGCAAGCGGAGGCCGATCTCGCGGGCCTCCAGGCCGACCTCGCGAACGCGACCGCCAACGAGGCCCAGGTGTCGCAGAAGCTGTCGGGCCAGGTGAACGGCGAGCAGGCGACGGTCGCGTCGGCGCGGGCGCAGTTCGCGACCGCCAAGGCGCAGGTCGATTCGAGCCGCGCCGAGGTCGCCAATGCACAATGGAACCTCGACCAGACGTCGGTCTACGCACCGAGCCCCGGCTATGCGACGAACGTCCAGCTGCGCCCCGGCTCGTTCGTCGTGTCAGTCCCCCTGAGCCCGGCGATCACCTTCGTCGAGGAGGACTACCAGGTCATCGCGCTGTTTGCGCAGAACGAACTCGTCTACGTCGCCCCTGGTGACGAGGCCGAGTTTGCGATCAACACGCATCCGGGCCGCATCATCAAGGCCAAGGTCGATTCGATCGTCTGGGCCATGGGGCAGGGCCAGCTCACGACGTCGGGCCGCTTGCCGCAAGCCGGTGACTATCCGGGCGGGCCGGGGCGGTTTCCGGTCAAGCTCACCGTCGACGAGAAGGATCGCAGCCTCTTCTTCGCCGCCGGCGCCACCGGCCACGGCGCGATCTACACCGATCACCTGGAGGCGATCCACATCATCCGCAAGGTGATCGTTCGCGTCGGCACCATCACCGACTACCTGGTGCTGAAGCTGCACTGATGGGCATCGATCGATCGCCCCGATTCGCGCTCGCGGCACTGCTCGCCGCGATGGCGACAGGTTGCGCGTTGAAGACGCCGCCGTCGCACGACGAGCTGATGCAAGACGCGTTGCCGCACGCCGACATTCCACCGGCCTGGAAAGGCGGCGGCTCCTCGCAAGACGTCGCCCAGGCCTGGCTCGCGTCCTTCAACGACCCCGCGCTATCGGCGCTGGTCGCCGAAGCGCTGGCCTACAACACCGACCTGCGCGCCGCCGCGGCCGCGGTCGAGCAGGCGTCCGGCTACGTCACTGTGGCCAGCGCCGCGCTGCTGCCGGCGGTCAACGCGGCAGGCATCTCGAGCGGCAAAGCGGGCGGCGGCGGCGGCCTGAACGGAGTCTTCATCAGCGCCTCGCTCGAGCTCGACATCTGGGGCCGGGTGCGCTACGGTCAGGCCGCGGCACGCGAGCAGTCGGCAGCGGTCCAGGCAGATTTCGCCTACGCGCGCCAGTCGCTCGCCGCGATGGTGGCCAAGGCCTGGTTCGTCGCGATCGAGGCGACCATGCAGCGCGAGATCGTGCTCGAGTCGCTGCGCTCCAGCGAAGCGTTGCATGGCTTCGCGCAGGATCGGCTGCGAATCGGCAACGGCAACGAGCAGACGGTCGCCGAGGCGAGCGCGAACGTCGGCACCTTTCGCGACACCCTGCGCCAGGTCGAGCTGTCGCGCGAACAGGCGCTGCGTGCGCTCGAGCTGCTGCTCGGCCGCTACCCCGCGGGCGAGATCGCGGTCGCGCTCACCTTGTCGCCGGTGCCGCCGCCGGTTCCGGTCGGGCTGCCGTCGCAGCTGCTCGAGCGCCGTCCCGACGTCATCTCCGCCGAGCGCCGCGTCGCCGCCGCCTTCGACCGCATCGGCGAGGCGCGTGCGGCGCAGCTGCCGCGCATCAGCCTGACGGCCGGAGGCAGCAGCATCTCGAGCGACGTCCTGGTCCTGAAGGATCGCAACAACCCGGCCTGGAGCCTCGGCGGCAACCTCATGGCGCCGCTCTACCAGGGCGGCGCGCTCAGGGCGCAGGTGGATATCCGCACCGCCGAGCAGAAGCAGGCGGTCGCTGCCTACGCGAGCGCTGGCCTGCGCGCGTTCAACGATGTCGAAGGCGCGCTCTCGGCGGAGAACGCTTTGCGCGACCGCGCTGCGGTGCTCGACGCGACGGTGCGCGACAACGAACGTGCGCTCGAGCTGGTGCGAATCCAGTACCGGGTCGGTTCGGCCGACCTTCGTCTCGTCGAGCAGCGTCAGCTCGCGCTCTACTCCGCGCGCACGACGCGGCTGCAGGTGCAGAGCCAGCAACTCGCGCAGCGCGTCAACCTGTACCTGGCGCTGGGCGGCGGATTCGAGTCGCCCGCTTCGGCGACGATCAGCGGTACAGCGACGGCGCCGCCGGGGTCCTGACGAGCTGCCCGGCACCGAGGCGGCCCGCCTCGATTCGCGGATCAGGATCCGAGCAGGCGCTCGCGCACCATCCGCACGTGCGAGCGCAGCGTGTACGCCTCGCCGGCAAACGACGCCGGGATGCGCAGGCCATTGACGCGCGCTTCGATTTCGTCGAGCCGCCGCAGTTGCGCCTCGCGGTGGCCGCGTCCCTGCGCTGCGGCGCGGTCGATGAACGCCAGCTCGCCGTACCAGCGGTAGACCCGGCGCCGAACGGCCCAGCTGTAGACAAAGGGAAGCGTGCGCAGCAAGGGAACCCCGATCACCAACAGCGGCAGGCCGAAGAAGAGCAGCCGCTGGATCCACACGACCGCCGAATACGGCAGGTATTCGCGCAAGGCCGACGGCCCGGTCTTGTAGTAGCGCTCGGCGTCGGGTGACATCGGGTATTCGGCTGCCTCGGCGGCCGGGAACTCTCCCGGGCGACGAACCAGGTTGCCGCTGCTATGCACCTCGCGCACGGCGTCGAGCAGCAGGTCGACCAGCACCGGATGGATGTCGCGCGCGGCGACCAGGCTCGTCCTGAGCGAGAGCACCGTCGTCGGCATCGGCGGAATGTCGCGAACCAGGTCGAACCCGCCCTCGGGAATCTCGATCCGCGTCAGGAACGGTAGCTGGCGCACGTAGGCATCGGCGCGCGACGCGCTCCATAAGGAGATGTGCTCGGCGCGGAGCAACCTTTGCACCGCGGGGCCATCGGCAGCCGACACCAGCATCACGACGTCGGCGTCGCCACGCTCCAGCGCCTCGGCGGCGCGCAGGCCGCCGAGCGGCATCAGGGTCGGATTCATGTCGCCGAGGCCGACGCGCTCGAGGATCATTTCGGCCATCTTGCGGGTGCCGCTGCCCGATGGCCCGGCGGCGATCCTGCGACCGCGAACTTCCTCGAGACGCCCGATGGGCTGCGACGAACGGTAGAAGACCCAGAGCGGCTCGTTGGCGACCGCACCGAGCGAGACGAGCTTCGCCTCGTCGCCAGGCTGCGCCAGGCCTCCCTGCACCAGCGCGAGCGTGACGCCGTCCTTGCGGGTGCGCAGCCGGTCGAGATTCTCGACCGCGCCGGCAGAAGGCAGCAGCACGAGCTCGACGCCCGAACGGGCCAGGATCTCCCGATAGCGCCCGCCGAAGACACGGTACGCACCGTCCTCCGCGCCGGTGCTCATGACCACCCTGCTCGGCGGCCCGGGTCGCCAGATCGCCGCGATCAGCGCGGCGGCGAGCAGCGCGGCGGCGAGCAGCAGGCCGATGCCGAGCAGACGCTCGCGCCGCGTCAGGCCGAGCTTGCCGATCGGCTCCGCATCCGGGTCGGCCGGAGTCGTCGCCGGATCTGGTGCGGACGTGTTGCTGCTCACCGAATGGCCTGGTGGTCACGAGCGACGCCGTTCAGGGCGGCGGCTCGGCGGGTGCCGGGTACCAATCGTCCTTCGCGATGACGACCGGCTGGCGCGGCTGGAGAACGTAGTGCGGCGACATGATCTGCACGCCGTGCGCGTTGAATTCGTCGAGGATGCACGCGTGCAGGTCGGACAAGACCGGGATGCGCCGCACCGGATCCTCGATGTTCGCGAACAGCTCGTACTCGACGTAGAAGTCGGACAACGCCCGCTGGAAGACATAGGGTTCTGGCGTCGGCCGGATGCCCGGTGTCTTGCGCGCGGCACCGATCAGCATCGCGTGCACCTGCCGCCACGGCGCTTCGTAGCCGATCGTGACCTTGGTCGTGAGCAGCGTTCCCTGGCTGCCGCCGAGCTTGGTGTAGTTGCGGATCGGGGTCGAGACGACCACCGAGTACGGGATCGTGATCTCCTCGTTGCGCACGTTGACGATCTTGGTCGCCAGCGACGCCACCTCGGTCACGACGCCCTGCACGCCGTTGATGTCGACGAAGTCGCCTTTGCGGAGCGATCGCGAGTAGACGACCACCAGGCCGCTCATCGCCTGCGAGATGAGCCCGGCCGAGCCGAGGGTGACCATCAGCCCGATCACCACCGAGATGCCCTTGAACGCATCGCTGCTCGAACCCGGCAGATAGGGATAGGCGATGACGATGCCGAGCGCCCAGATCACCAGCCTGAAGATGCGCAATGTTGCGGCCGCGGTCTCGGGGTGGAACATCCGGACCCGCAACCGCCCTTGCTGCACCGCCTGGAAGAAATAGCCGACCACGTCGGCGACGGCGCGCGTCAGCACCAACACGACCAGGACCGTGGCCAATCCCGGCAGGGCGTCCAGCGCACCTTCGGCGACCCAGACGACCTTGGCGAGCAGCCAGTCGCCCAGGGTGTGCGCCAGCGGCGCGGTCACGGCGAAGCTACCGAGAACGAAGAACGCCCACCAGTACAACAGGGCGAGCACGACGAGCCACTGCACGAGTTGCATGCTGCCGACCGCGAGGCGAGCGAGGAACTCGCGCCAGTCGACGTACGGATGGACGGCCGCGAGGACGTCACGGCGCTCCTCCATCCATTTGACCGCGCCCGCGCTCGCCCGATAGCCGGCCCAGATCAGGAAGGCGAGCAGGAGGGTGGCGCCGGCAGTGCGGAACCCACCGATCACGAGGCGACGCTCGTTGTGGACGTCGACCCAGGCAGCGCGAACCTCTTCCAGCCGCTGCCGAGTCTGCTGGGTCAACGCGTCGAACGTCTGCGCGCTCTCGACGTCGACATCGCCCTCTTGGAGCGAGAACAGCGGCCGGTGGCCGAGCAGGAAGGTCACGCCCTTGGCCTCGCCAAGGGTGAACGGAACGACGTTGATCGGGTCATCGAGGATCGCCGCGGCAGGCAGTTCTCGCAGTCGCTCGCTGACGCGCTCGATCCGCACCTGCGGCGTCACCCCGGAGAGGCGCGATCGCAGCGTGACGATGTCGCGGTTGAGGACGCGCAGCGTCGCCGGCGGATCGGCCTGGCTGGTGTCGGACCCCTTCGGCGGTGTCGGGGTCGCCGCTTCCGCGGCAGCGGCGGGTGCCGCCAGCAGGACCAGCAGCGTGCCGAGGACGACGCCGACCCAGCGTCCGCTCATCTTTCTCACAGCAGCCACTCGATCGGCAGCCAGGATCCGATCTCCACCAGGGCGCGCCGCCCCCATCCGGTCTCGGGGTCGACGTCGAACATCTTGCCGGTGCCGTCGGCCCAGCGCAGCGTTCCGTCTTCGGCCAGCGTCACGCGATAGGCGACCGCGGGGTACGCCGCATCGACGACGCCGGCGAGCCTCTTGGCGAGCACGCTGCTCTCGATCAGCAGCCCCATCTCGGTGTTGAGCCTGGCCGAGCGCGGGTCGAGGTTGAACGAGCCGACGAAGATTGCGCGCTGGTCGACCGCGTACGTCTTGGCGTGCAGGCCGGCCTTGGAAGAGCTGCCGATCTCCATCGCGTGCTGCTGGGCGCTCGGCTGCGGCTTGAGCTCGTAGAGCTCGACGCCGGCGCGCAGCAGCGGCTCGCGCCGCTTCACGT
Organism: Caldimonas sp.; assembly: GCA_036272325.1. Taxonomy (GTDB): domain Bacteria; phylum Pseudomonadota; class Gammaproteobacteria; order Burkholderiales; family Burkholderiaceae_C; genus Schlegelella_A. The sequence continues at coordinate 12,129 of DATAYY010000086.1, forward strand.
AGCCGGCGTGCACCGAGACCACATCGGTCGCAGCGAGCGAATTCGTCACCACGCGCACCCGGATGCCCCGCCGGGCCAGCGCCGTCAGCGCCTCCGTGCCGGCATCGCCAGGGACGAAGTACGCCGAGACGAGGTCGAGCGATGCCGTCGGCTGGCCGAACGCCGCCAGCAACTGCGGCAGCATCTGCAAGTCGGTCTCAGTGCTCGGTGCCAAGGTCTTGGCAGGGTCGTCGTGGACGACCCGGGCAACGGCCCACTCCAGCTCGAGAGTTCCCGCGCGCAAGCGCTCGACCTCGTGCGTGCTCGCGATCGCCGCCGCGTAGGCGACGCCGCCCGGGCTTCGCTGCAAATCCTCGGCGCGCTGCGCGAGCGCCGCCCGAGGCTCGGCCTGCACGCCGCCGAGCAGCAGTTCGGCGGGGTACGCCGATGCGCTGTTCCAGTAGAGATCGAACTGCGCCGACACTTCGCGCACCGCCTGGCCGATGGCAGCAACGTCGAGGTCGACCAGGCGGGTTTCCTGGCCGGCCTCGAAGTACTCATCGGCGATGTTGCGGCCGCCGACCACCGTTACCTGGTTGTCGACGCTGAACGACTTGTTGTGCATGCGGTGGTTCAAGCGCTCGAAGTCGGCCAGGATGCCGAGCCCGCGCGCGCTGCGGCCGACGAACGGGTTGTAGAGCCTCAGCTCCAGATTGGGATTCGACGCGAGCAGCGCGAGGGTCGGATCGAGCCCGCTCGTGTTTGCGTCGTCGAGCAGCAGCCGGACACGAACGCCTCGTTCCGCAGCGCGCAGCACCTCCTCGAACATCATCGTTCCGGTCGCGTCGCCGCGCCAGATGTAGGTCTGGATGTCGATCGACTGCGCCGCCTCCCGGGCCATCAGCATGCGCATGGCGAACGCCAGGCGACCGTCGGCGAGCACGAACACGCCGGTCTTGCCCGGATGCTGCTCCGCCAGCGGCAACAGCCCGCGCCCGAGCGGGGTCGCGGCCGATGGCTCGACGGCGAACGTCACGGTCCGGTTCTGCAACGGCGGAAGACTCCCGCATCCTGTCGTCAGCGCAGCCACCGCGACGACCAGTGCGGCCGCGACGAACATCGCGGCCCGGCTTCTCGGACGCCCCGACGACCGCTGCTCGCTTGGCGCCATGGATGCACTGCAGAGGAGTGGAGGGCTCTGATGGTGCGCGACTCGGCACGGGGGCGGAATGAGACCAAGGTCCAATGGCTTCCCCCGAGGTGCCTCGCTAGCGTAGCCTGCGCCCGACCGGATCGAGTCCATGTGGGGGCAGCAGACACCGGAGCAGTCGGATGGCGAAGGATCGAGTCAGCAAGGCCGAGACCAAGGCATCCGCCGGCTTGAGCGGCAAGGAGTACGCGGAGGCTCTCCGGCAGCTGCACGTCGAGCTCGTCAAGATGCAGGAGTGGGTGGTTCACAAGGGCCTCAAGGTCTGCATCGTGTTCGAGGGGCGCGACGGCGCCGGCAAGGGCGGCACGATCAAGGCCCTCACCGAGCGCGTCAGCCCACGGGTGTTTCGCGTCATCGCGCTGCCGGCGCCGACCGAGCGCGAGAAATCGCAGATGTACATCCAGCGCTACCTGCCGCACTTGCCGGCCGCGGGCGAGGTCGTGATCTTCGATCGCAGCTGGTACAACCGCGCCGGCGTCGAGCGCGTCATGGGCTTCTGCACGCCCGAGCAGACCGAGCGCTTCCTGAAGGTGGTGCCGGCGGCCGAGAGGCTCATCGTCGACTCGGGAATCATCCTGCTCAAGTACTGGCTCGAAGTCAGTCCCGACGAGCAGACGCGGCGCCTGAAGTCGCGCTTCGAGGACGGGCGCAAGACCTGGAAGCTCACGCCGATGGACCTCAGGTCGTACAGCCGCTGGCACGACTACTCGCGCGCCCGCGACGCGATGTTCGCCGCCACCGACACTGCCTTCGCGCCCTGGTACGTCGCGCCGTCGAACGACAAGAAGAAGGTGCGGCTCAACATCATCAGCCACGTGCTGAGCCACGTCCCGTACCAGGAGATCAAGCGCGAGAGGCCGAAGCTTCCCAAGCGCCAGGACGCCGGCAGCTACAAGGAGCCGGACTACCCGTACAAGGTGATCCGGCAAGTCTTCTGATGTCGACGGCGACGGCCGGGGCCGCGGGCCGGGCGGGTCGAATCCTGCCGGCGCTGCGATGGCTGCCGACTTCGAGCGGCGCATCGCTGCGTGGCGATCTGGTGGCCGGCATCACGCTCGCGGCTTATCTGCTGCCCGCCGGACTCGGCGATGCTTCGCTTGCCAACCTGCCACCGGAATCGGGCCTCTATGCCTGCCTCTTCTCGGGCCTGGTGTTCTGGCTGTTCTGTAGCTCACGGCACACCACGATCACGGTCACCTCGGCGATCTCGGTGCTGGTCGGCTCGTCGCTGGGTGCGATCGCCGGCAGCGACCCGGCCCGCTTCGCCGCCCTCGCGGCGGGAACCGCGCTGCTGGTCGCCGCGATCGCATTCCTCGCCTGGCTTCTGCGCGCCGGCGTCATCGTCAACTTCATCTCCGAGACCGTCATGGTCGGCTTCAAGACCGGCGTCGCGCTCTTCGTCGCCAGCACCCAGCTGCCCAAGCTGCTCGGCTTCAAGGGCGGGCACGGCAGCTTCTGGGAGCGGATGGCCGACTTCTTCGCGCACGTCGGCGACACCAACGCCGCGGCGCTCGCGATCGGCGGCGTCGCGCTGGTTCTGCTCGTGCTCGGTCGGATCTACCTGAAGAACCGCCCGGTGACACTGTTCGTCGTCATCGGCGGCATCGTCGCGGCGTCGTGGCTGGACGCCGGAGCGCTGGGCGTAAAACTGCTCGGTGAAGTTCCTCAGGGGCTGCCGCCGCTGAGGCTGCCGGCCATGCAGTGGAGCGATGTCAACGACCTGCTGCCGCTGGCGATGGCGTGCTTCCTGCTCGGAGCCGCCGAGACCGTGGCGATCGGCCGCATGTTCGCGCTCAAGCACGGTTATCGGCTCGAGCCCAACCAGGAGTTCCTCGCGCTCGCCGCCGCCAACCTCGGGGCGGGCCTCGGCCAGGGCTTCGCGGTCAGCGGAGGCATGTCGCAATCGCTGGTCAACGAAAGCGGCGGCGCGCGCTCGCCGCTGTCGGGTTTGATCGCGGCGCTGATCATCGCCGTCGTCGTGCTCTTCTTTTCCGGTCTCCTGCGCAACCTGCCGCAGCCCGTGCTGGCGGCGGTCGTGCTGGTCGCGGTGGCGGGCTTGTTCAAGGTCGACGAGCTCAAGCGCCTCTGGCACTTCCATCGCAGCGAGTTCCTGGTCGCGGCGGCGGCGCTCGCCGGGGTGCTCGGATCCGGGCTGCTGCGCGGGGTGCTGATCGGCGCGGTGATCTCGCTGGTGCTGCTGCTCAGGCGGGCGTCGCAGCCGCATGTGGCGGTGCTCGGTCGCGTGCCCGGAACCGAGCTGTACGGCAGCCTCGCCGCGAATCCCGAGAACGAGCGCACCCCCGACGTCTTCGTGTTCAGGCCGGACTCGGCGATCGTGTACTTCAACTGCGAGTACCTGCGCGACCGCTTCGTCGAGTTGCAGGCGCAGGAACCGCCGGCGCGGCTTGCGATCTGGAGCCTGTCGACGGTCTCCGGCGTCGACCTCGCCGGCATCGAGATGCTGCTGCACCTGCACGCCGAGCTGAAGAGTCGCGGCATCGAGCTTCGGCTTGCCGATGCGCGCGGGCCGGTGCGCGAGAACCTGCGCAAGGCCGGCCTCGAAGACCGCTTCGGACCGATCGATGCCAACCGCTCGGTGGCGTCGGTGATCCGCGACTGGCAGGCGACGCCATGAACAACGTCGACGACGACCACCACTTCAGCGCGTCGGCCGCGCTGCGCGACGGGACGCCGGTGACGATCCGGGTCATGCGCCCCGACGACAAGGAGCGCCTCGCGGCGGCATTCGGCAAGCTCGACTCGATGTCGGTCTACACCCGCTTCTTCTCGTTTCGCAAGGAATTGCCGGAACGGTCGCTCGAGCGCCTGGCGGCGATCGATTTCGTGCGGCTCGCCGGTTTGGTGGCGACCGTCGGCGCGAGAGACGAGGAAACCATCATCGGCAGCGCGACCTACGTGGCCGTCGAATCCGCCGACGCCGTACCGACCGCCGAGGTCGCGTTCACGATCGAGGAGGACGTTCAGGGTCAGGGTCTTGCCGGCCGCCTGCTCGGCGCGCTCACGACGATCGCCCGGCGCCACGGCATCCAGCGCTTCACCGCCGAGGTTCTCGCCGACAACGCGGCCATGCTCGCCGTGTTCGCCCGCAGCGGCTTGCCGATGCGCAGGCGCCGCGACGCCGGAGTGCTCCACATCGAGCTCGATCTCGGCGCGGATCCGACCTGAAGCGAGCGAACATGCACGACGCCCCCCAGCCGAACCCCCTGTCGTCGACGCTCGCGGGCGTGGAGCCACCGGCGCGGGAACGGATCCTCGATCCGATCGACCGCAACTCCGAGATCCTGTTCGGCCTCTTCATGGTGCTCACGTTCACCTGCACGCTGAGCGTCGCGACGGCCGGTCGGAATGACGTCCGGACGATGCTGGCGGCGGCGATCGGCTGCAACATCGCCTGGGGATTCGTCGACGCAATGATGTACGTCCTGCGCAACCTCGTCGATCGGGGCCGTCGGGCCCGGCTCGCGCGCGCCGTCCGCGCGGCGGCCGACCCGCGGGGCGCGCAACGCCTCATCACCGAGGAGATCGGTCCCATGGCGACCGCCCTCGCCGCGCCGGAGCTCGAACGCATCCGGCAGTGGATCGCCGGCCATCCCGAGCTGGACAAGAAGGTCACGCCGACCGCGCGCGATCTGAAGGGCGCTCTCGGCGTGTTCCTCCTCGTCGTCGCGTCGACCTTCCCGCCGGTCCTGCCGTTCGTTTTCTTCCCGGACCTGAAGCTCGCGATGCGCGTGTCGGGGGCGATCGCGATCGCGATGATGTTCTATTGCGGTGTCGTCTGGGGTCGTCACGCGGGGTTCGTGCCCTGGCGTTCGGGCTTGGTCCTCGCGATCCTGGGCGTCGTCATCGAGGCGATCGTCATCGCCCTCGGAGGCTGATCCTTCCTGGCCTGACGGCGGGTCGAATCGCGCGAAGCGGAAACCCTATGGCAAACGACTATCAGAAGACTCGCTGGTACAAGCACATGGCCGACATCGATCGCGAGATCGCCCGCCATGCGGTCAGCTGCAAGGTGGCGCTGCTCGACGCCGGCGTGATCGAACGGGTGCTGCAGAACGACAGCAGCGTCTGCGGATCGCAAAACCCGCAGGCGTTCGCGAAGATGCGCTCGCTGCTGATGATGCATTACTCGGTCCGCGATCGCGCCGTGGTCGCGATCGGACAGGCGGAGACGATGGCGATGGTCGCCGACATCGTCGAGCGGCTGCGCGAGCAGATCGGCGACAAGCTCGGCGGCTCGCCGGCCGCCTGAGTCCGGTGACCGGTGCCGATTCAGTGCCGACGTCGCGTCGCAATTGGTTTCGCCAATGCCAACGTGGTTTCTGAAGAAACCGTGTCGCCGGCGTCAACGCTCCGGCCAATAGTCGCTGCCTTCGGCGGCGGCCAGCGAAGGCCCGGACCTGAGCAGAAGAGATACGCGTGGCGCGGGAGGCCATCTTGGAGGAGCCGCAAGCCCTTTCGCCGCCGTTCCAGCGACCTGATGTGAAGAGGATGCGCGATGCAAGCGACCCCCTCGGAGCTGGTTCCAGTCCTCACGCTGGGCGGCATCTTCACTTCCTTGTTCGTGATGCTCGAGCCGCTCAAGATCATCGGTCCGTTCGCCGCGCTCACGCGAGAGATGGACGAGGCCGCCGCGCGTCACATCGTCGGTGATGCGCGACTCAAGTGCGAAAGAGTGAGCGATGAACGGCGAGCGCGCGGACGATCGGGCCGATCGACCCAAACGCCGCAGGCTGTTCGCCAACCCTGCCACCTCTCCCGGCGCAGGTCGGCGTGGCCGGCGCGACTTGCTCTATCCGGGTTGCTGATTCCACCCTGCGCATGCGTCGACAAAGGCGGCGTGAGCCTCTGGCTGCCGGCCGCCTCGGGTTGCGATCATCGGGCTTCGCCCTGCCCTGGGATGGTCTCAAAACAGGATCCCGAACAGCTGCTTCAGAAGCTCTTCGAGCGGCATCAGGGTCAGCAGGAGTGGCGCCAGGGGAAGCAGCGTCGCGACCGCGAGCTGGATGACGGCATCGCGCGTCACCAGAGCGATGCGCATGCTCCGTACGACCTCGAAGCTGTTGCTCAGATCGGCGAGCGACTGGATGTCGGCGCTGCCGACCAGGCCTTCCGCGGGCGGCGCACCGCCGCGCAGCCACTTGGTGTCGAACTCCCGAACGTAGCGCTCGGCCAGCGTGCCGTACTCGCGATTGCCGTCCCGCTTCGCCCGAGCGAGCTGGGGCGCGAACAGCAGCAGCGGGCCAAACACCAGGAGCAGGACGAAGGCAACGACGACGCCGATCTCGACCTTGAACGCCGTCAACGGCGTCCCGAGATGCAGGATGCGGTTGGCGATCATCCCGGAGAGCACGGCGCCGTGCGCCACCGCCAACGGGATGAAGGCATAGGCGGTGCCGGCAAGGAAGCCGAGGCCGCCAAGCCGGTCCGGATGCGTCGGCACGAGGCTCATGTCGATGCGCGACACCTGCCAGAGGAAGCGCGCCCAGATGAACAGACGGAAGTACCAGCGCAGCAGCATGAACTGGAACAGCGGCACGCTCAAGAACGTGTACCACATGCCCGCGAGCGAAAGGCGCGTGCCCGCCACGGTCGGAACCGTGTACCAGGCGGTCTTGTCGAGCACCGCGTAGAGGCGCCAGATCACGAGGATGCCAACGCCGTAGACGAGCGCGACCAGCGTCAGCTCGCCGAGCGTCGAGTTCCGGAGTCGCCAGACCGCGGCGATGGCGGCATCGAAGCGCAGCTTGGCATCCTCCGGGATCAGCTGGCGATCGAGGAACTGCCGCACGACCAGGCGCATCCGCCGGTGCACCACGAGCTCGGCGACGATCAGCAGCGGCATCGCGACGAGGAAGCGGACGTGAACCTCGACGTCCATCAGAAACGGCACCGCGACGTCGCTGCTCCAAAGCTCTCCCGCGACCGCCGAAAGCACCAGCAAGGGAAGCCAGGCGAGCAGCGAGATGAAGACGATGCGCCGCACGGCCAGCTCGAAAGCGTCGCCCGACAAGTGCGAGCGCCGGAACAGTTGGTAGAGAGGACCGCCGAGCACCAGCGAGAAGTCGGACTGCTCGAGCATCAGCCGTTGCGACGGCGTGAGACCTTGCTGCAGTCGCTCGGCTTTGCTGTTCATCGCCATGGGGGCAATCCTTTCATCGGTCGGCAGCCGCGAGTTTGCGCGACCGCCACGGGGAGGCAAGTCGCTTCGGCGGCAAATGAGACCAAAGTCCAATGGAGGCACTTCTCAAGCGTCGCTAGGCTGGGGAGTGCACAAACCGACTCGCAGCGGCGCCAAGGCATTCTCAACTCGGGCGCCCGCAATTGCTGCCGCGGCTTTGCTCGCGGCAGTGCTGGTCGTCGGCTGCGCGGGCGAACCGCTCGTCCCGTATTCCACCGACACGTCCCCGCTCGCCCTCGTGCCGGCCAGCCTGGCCGGGGTGACCGACCAGCGCGCCCGCTTTCGCGAAGTCTTCTGTGCCGTGCTCGCAGCGCACGGGCCCGAGCTACCGGACAACCGGCCATGCGATGACGCGCTGAACCGCATCGGCGGCGAGGCAGCGAGCAGCGGCCGGGCCGTCGACCTTGGGCCGTCGAAGCGAGGTCTCGTTGCCGCCATCGTTCCCGGGATCGGCTACGACTGCTTCGCGCGCTGGCTGGCGCCGGCGGGCACCACCGCCGCCCATGTGCGCCGCTTCGGCTACGACTTCATCGCGATCAAGGTCGATGCGCTCTCGGGCACCTCGACCAATGCGCGCCAGATTCGCGACGCGATCATGGCGATGGACGCGCCCGCCGGCCCGCCGCGGCTGGTGCTGATCGGCTACTCGAAGGGCGCCCCCGACGTGCTCGATGCAATCGTCACCTATCCCGAGATCCGCCCCCGCATCGCGGCCGTCGTCAGCGCGGCGGGCGCGATCGGCGGCTCGCCACTCGCCAACGATGCCGAGCAGTACCAGGCCGAGCTGCTGCAGCACTTCCCGGGCTCGGCGTGCGATGCGGGCGATGGCCGCGGGGTCGAGAGCCTGCGCCCGGCGACGCGCCGGGCCTGGTTGGCGCAGCACCCGCTCCCCGCCGACGTGCCGACCTACTCGCTCGTGGCGTTGCCGCGTCCCGAACGCATCTCGTCGATCCTCACCCGCAGCTACGACAAGCTGGCCCGCATCGACGGCCGCAATGACAGCCAGGTGATCTTCTATGACGCTGTCATTCCAGGCTCGAAGCTGATGGGCTACGTCAACGCCGACCACTGGGCTCTGGTGGTGCCGATCGCGCGTGCGCACGACACGATCGGATCGTTGTTCGTGACGCAGAACGCCTACCCGCGCGAAGCCCTGACGGAGGCGATCCTGCGCTTCGTCGAAGAGGATCTCGGCGCGAGCACCCGCTAGGTCTGCGCAGGGCGCACTCGGCCAATGGACCCGTCGGCATGAATTTCTCTTCTCGCACGCGCCGTCGAGCGCTCGTCGTCCTTGTGCTGTCGATCGTGCAGATCGACGCCCGGGCGTGGATCTATCCCGAGCACCGCGACATCAGCGTGCTGGCGGTCGAAAGGCTCGATCCCGAGCGCAAGGCGCTCTTCCAGGCGCTGTGGACCGAAGCACGCAAAGGCCACGAGGAACGCCTTTGCGCGATGGCCGCCGACACGCAGCAAGGACTCGCGCCTTCCTGCATCGATTGGGCGGCGCTGCCCGCGATCGCCGGCGACCATTCGTGTTCCGGCCGCGGGCTGGCGGCGACGGCCGAGGATTCGGGCTGGATCCTGACAGTGGCCGATGTCGCCGCCCAACTCAAGGCCGACCTGGCACGGATCGGGGTCTCCGCCGCGCCGGGCCCGCGCGATGCAAGCAAGAGCCCGATTCTGGATCTTCAGCGAAACGTCGAAAACGAGTCGGTGCGCGCCGATCGCGTGAACGCCCTCCGCACCGCGGACACGCGACTGCAGCGCGCCGACACGTCGTACGCGACCCGGGCCGATTCGAACGGCGCGCACTTCCTCCTGCCGCGCGCGCGCACTGACCAGTCCGCGCGTGAATACGCGCAGATGACCCTGAGCCCGGGCGCCAACATCAACGCGGTCGGCGTCTACGGCTGGTATCACCTGAGCGCGCTGCAGGCTGCGACGCGGCTGGCGCACGAGCAGCTCGCGCCGGCCGAGCGCCAGGCGCTCACGCACGCCATGCTGATCGACGAAGCGTTCGCCCTCCACTTCCTCGAGGACACGTTCGCCGCCGGCCACGTCGCCGGTGCGTGGGGCGATGCGTCGCAGCGCAAGGGCACGCACGACTACTACAACGAGGCCGGGATCGAAGTGTTCTTCTGGCGCGGCTCGACCGACTCGGCAGTCCTGACCGGCGATGCCCACATGCGTCCGCAGGATGCCGAACGCGCTGCCGCAGCGGTGCGCGCCAGCCTCGAAGAGGTCATCGATGTCGCAGCCGGCCGCCCGCGGACGCCCGGCATGCCGTACACGCCGAAGGCACCGCTGCTGCCCGACGGCTTCGATGTCTGCAAGAACGACGTGCTGATACGTCGCGAGGAAGGGCAGCGCGCGGTGCCGGAAGCGATCGAGCTCGCGGCCGAAGTCCTGGGGTCGACGCCGATTCCGAGCCTCGGCCCTGGCCTCGGATCGATGCCGCGCTTTCGCGCCGAAGTCGGTCCCTTCGTCGGCATTGCCGGCTCGACTGCGCTACGCAACGTCGACGGCGGCTTCGTCGTCGGCCAGGACAAGCGTGGCTGGATCGGCGACGTCGACCTCTCGGTGCGGGCGGGCCTGGGCCTCGACGGCGTCCTCGGCGACGCCGGCGACGGGTTGGTCTTCGCATCGATCGGCCTACGCGGCGACTCAGCGTCGACGAACAAGGTCTCCGGCAGCGCGTTGGCCGAACAGGCCGGCAGCCTCAGCGCCGCGGTCCCGAGCCGGATGGGAATCTCGACCCGGATTCGCATGCCCTTCTATCTGATTCCCGGCGACCTGCTGCTGACGGCGCCGCTGTTCTTCTTCGATCGCACTGCTTACACCAACATGGCCGTGACCGCGAGCAACGGCGGCCTGATCCCGTGGCAGCAGGGGCTGGCGACGTCGGTCGGACGCTTCCAGTTCGTGCTCGGCCGCGAGCTCGGCGTCACCTTCTACGGCCGCCTCGGGACGAACAGCCTGGTCGCGCCGGCCAGCGGCGCGGCAACGTCACCGACCGTCGTGAACTTCAAGTCGATCTCGTACGAACTACCGATCCTCGAATACCGCCCCTATCGGGCGTTCGACAGCCGGCAAAGCTCGGCGGCGCTTTTCCAGTTGTTTGTCGGCGCCGACGTTCCGCATGGAGATGCCGTCATCTCGCCGATCGGTGCACCGATGCCGCCGTTCAAGCGCGTCTATTCGATCGGCGTGCGGATGATCTTCGACTGGCGCAGCTACTTCGGAGTGCCTTGAACGCAGGCGACGCGGAGCCGCTCGCGTCGCCTGCCCAGGGCGCCCCGGCATGGCGGGGCGCCCGGGGCGATGAAGACTACTTCTTCGCTTCCCCGACCATCACTGCCACCGCCTCGGTGTAGACGGCCTCGACCTGGTCACCCTTCTTGATGTTCTTCAACTGCTCTGGATCCTCGACGTGAAGATCGACCAGACCCTTGGGCCCGCGCAGCGTGACCGCGTGTGTCTTTTGATTGACGCCGACGACGTCGGCCAGAACCGTCACCTGGCGACCGGCGGCAGCGCCCGGCTGGGCGCCGGCAGGCGCGCTGGCGGCAACGCTCCGCTCCGAGCCGCCCCGAACTCCGCCGCCGTTCTTCTTGAGCTCGAGCGACAGCGCCTCGACGTACTCGACGTGGACCTTGTCGCCGAGCTTGATCTGGTCGAAGTTCTTGACCTCGGGGCCGGCGACGACCTCGAAGACCTTGGCGCTGGCCGTCTTCAGCGTGACGATCCGGTATTCCTTGTCGATGCCGACGACGACGGCCGACGCCTTCGTGGTCTGCACGGCGACGGCCTTGCCGGGCGACGTCGACATCGCCGTCGTCGTGGTCGGGGCCTGTTGCGCACCGGCCGAGAAAGGCGCGGCGCCAGCGATCGCTCCGGCGACCAGGAGCGCGATCTTGGTGGTCTCGAATGTCATGGGTTCTCCGGGGAATACGCGTTGAGACGAAGGTGGCGATCAGAGTGGCTCAGAACGTGCCCGTCAGGGAGAGCAACAGGCCGGAATAGCCGAACTTCAGGTCGCCGTTGAAATTGGACTTGTCGACGTTGACCTTGGTCGTGAAGCGGTTGTAGGCGAGCCCGACGCCGAAATTGCGAGTGAACATCCAGGTCACACCTGCGCGTCCGTCAATCCAGCGGCCATCGTACTCGTTGATCTTGATCTTGAACGCCTGGACCAGCCCGTCGAGGTACCAGTCGGGCGCGAAGGCGTAGCCGGCGCGAAAGCCAATGACCGGCAGCGGCGCAGGCAGGTTGCTGTCCTTGTTCTGGACGGCAGACCCCGGCACGCCGTTGATGGAGCCCACCCCCGACAGGCGCAGCGACATGTCCGTGTAGTGCACGCCGAGCGACCCCGCGAGCTCCCAGGTAGGCTCGTGGACGAACGCGTATTCGTAGGCCAGCTCGTAGACCTTGACCTTGGTCTGCGCCTCGACGGTGGCGCCGAGGTTGTAGGTGATGTCGTCCCACATGACGTCGCGGTTCAGCGTTCTCGTGCGCGTCACGCTGTTCTCGAAGTACATGGCGCGGATGTGGTGGCGGGGAGTGATGCGCCAGAGCCCATCGAGGCGAAAACGGGTCGCGTTGGAACCGGTGCCGAAGGTATCGTTGAAGTCGACATCCGGGTTCGTCGACGACGATCCGTTGAGGCTCGCCTTGACGTCGTTCGACACGATGAACCCGCTGGCGCTGAAGACGAAGGGGTTCGCGATCAAGCCTTGCGCGCTCGTCAGCTGCGCATACGCTGGCGCCACGGCAAGAATGCCGAGAAGGCCGCCCGAGACCATCTTCGCGACCTGTTTCCCGGTTCTCGAAATCATGCTTCCTCCTGGTTCTAATTCGCGGACACACGGCCGCTCTGCCGGCGCGATGGGACCGTCCCGGCCAGACGCTAGTGTCTTCGCCGCGGAGCGCCAATTGGACCTTGGCCCCATCGCACGCGTGCCGGCGGACGAAGGGTAACGCGAACCATCTCGCCACGCCGCGATTCGTCGGCGTCTTCCGGCGAACGTCGCGCCAACGCAACCGCAAAGGTTGACGTGGTGCAGAACCTACACCATGCGCTGGGAGACGACCATCGTTGGCGCAACGCGCCAAGGAATCCAAGACGCGATCCCAGGGACGGGAGCGCCGATGCAATGGCCGTCAATCACCGATCGACGTCAGTGATAGTCCTCTTCACGCTGGTGGCGCACCGCCAACACGACGACTTCCGACGTGCTGACGATCTCATACAGCGCCACATATCCGGTGTCTCCGAACGGGATGATCAATTCCCGCTGGGCCGGGTTCTGGGCCGCCTTGCGAAAGCTGAAAGGCGTGATCGCCAGCCGGTGCCGAGCTGTCGTCCGGATGGCTTCGATCGCGGCCTGGGCGCCATCGAGGTCTTCGGCCGTCTCGGCTCGATCAAGCAAGAAGTCGAACAGGCGCTCCAGGTCAGCTTCGGCCGTAGGCGATAGCCGAACGACAAAGCTCACCGGCCGAGCCGCTTGCGCTTGGCGTCAAGTTTGGTTTGCAGCCTCTTTAGGACGGTCTCGACGGGAGCCGAAGCGCCCGTTCGGTGGTATTCCTCCGATGCTGCCTGGGCCCGGGCATGGAATGCCGTCTGGACGCGCCGGAAAGCGATGGCGTTGCGCACAGTCGCCTCGACGAAGTCGGTCAGGGTTTCGCCTGGCTGGAGAACCGACTCGAGCTCAGCGCGCAGCGCCGGTTCGACGCGGATCTGAGGGATGACGGCGGACTTCATTGAGGAGAGTGTATTGCGTTTGGGTTACGTACGCAATGGTCCTTCTCCAATGCTTGCCTTCAGGCGTTTGGGATCGTCGGTTCGGCCCGCTGTCAGCGGCCAATCCTGTCGCTCGTGGTCGACCCACTCGAGAGCAGGCTCCTTCGGGCAGCCTCTCGCTACCCCGAGTCACTCAGTCCGGTGGGGTCACTCCGACCGGAACGATCTCCTTGGACTCGGCTACCACGATGTCCGCCGCCATCAGCGGATTGAAGTTGCGCGCGGTCGGTGCGTACGCAAGATTGCCGATGGGGTCCGCGCCAAGCGCTGACGAGCGCAACATAGGCACGTAGCGGAAGCTCCAACGGGAAGACACGACCGTCGATCTCGAACGTCCGCTTGCCGTGTCGCACCAGCGGACTTCCTCGGGCGTGCCTTTGGTGGAGAGGGTGGGATTCGAACCCACGTTACGGCGAAACCGTAAACCGGATTTCGAGTCCGGCGCATTCGACCACTCTGCCACCTCTCCGGCCGGGTGCTTCGGCGGGTCGCTGCCGAGGGAGGAATTCTAGGGCCTTCGCGATCGCCGGCGGGCGGACGGAAGTTTGCTAGCTGGTCGTACGCAGCGTCATGCCGGCGAGCCGGTGATCGCTCAAGCGCGTCTGCCAGCGCTCTTCTTGATGCAGCGGCGCGGCGTCGGTGATCGTGCCGGTGGTGACGATGTCGCCGGCGCGAATCGGCCAGTGCGGCGTCTGTACGGCCATCGCATCGACCCAGGCGCGCAGCGCGTGGAGTGGGCCGTCGAGGACGATGCTCGCCTCGCCCTCTTCGACGTCGCGTCCGTTGCACACGAGCGTGACCCGCAGCGCCGCCAGCTCGGCGTCGACACGGACCGCGTCGAAGTGATCGATGGCGACGCGCGGACCGACGAAGAGGTGCCCGTGCAGCGCGAAATCGGCAACCGTGTCGGCGGCCCCGAAGCGCCAGTTGGCAAAGTGCGTGTGTACGATCTCATAGCCGTGCGCGACCCACTCGATGCAGCCGACCAGCGCGCGCATGTCCATGCCCGCGCTTGGCGCCCGCGCGAAGCCGAACATGACCTCGGGCTCGAGACGCGGCTCGACGAACGGCGCAAGCGAGATGAGCGCTTCGGCGCCATCGACGCGCTCGGTCGTTGTGTCCCAGATCGGCCCCCAGATCGGCGCGAAGACGCCGTAGCGGGCCCAGATACCGCGATTCGTGAAGCCGATCTTGTAGCCGAGCGTTCGCTCGCCGCGTGCCAGGCGCAGGCGCCGGATCTCATCGGCGACCACGAACGCATCCGCGAGACCGAACGACGAATCGGCGCCGGTGAGGGTCGGCACCGTCTGCGCGCCGTCGAGAGCCGCAAGCAGCGCAGTGGCGCGTGCCAATGTCGATCCGGCTGCCGCTGTCGTCACCCGCGCAGCTCGGCCAGATTGCCGAGATAGGGCCGCAGCGGCGCCGGAATCGATACCGAGCCATCGGCGTTCTGGTTGTTCTCGAGCAGCGCGACCAGCGTGCGGCCGACCGCGAGCCCCGAGCCGTTCAGGGTGTGCACGAATTCGTTCCTGCCCTGCGCGTTCTTGAATCGGGTCTGCATGCGCCGGGCCTGGAACGCCTCGCAGTTCGAGACCGAGCTGATCTCGCGGTACGTGTTCTGTGCCGGCACCCAGACCTCGAGGTCGAAGGTCTTGGTCGAACTGAAGCCGAGGTCGCCGGTCGCGAGCTCGACGACGCGGTACGGCAACTCGAGCCTTTGCAGGACCGCCTCGGCATGGCCGACCATCTCGTCGAGCGCGGCATAGCTCTTCTCGGGATGCGTGATCTGCACCATCTCGACCTTGTCGAACTGATGCTGGCGGATCATGCCGCGCGTGTCGCGCCCGGCGCTGCCGGCCTCGGACCTGAAGCACGGCGTGTGTGCGGTGAGCTTGATCGGCAGGCGTGACTCGGCGAGCAACTCACCGCGCACGCTGTTCGTGAGCGAAATCTCCGAGGTCGAGATCAGGTACTGCTCGCTCCCCGCTGCGACTGCGCCGCCTCGCTCGTCTTGCTCGCCGCGATAGACCCAGAACATCTGGTCCTTGAACTTCGGCAACTGGCCGGTTCCTTCGAGGACCTCGCGGTTGACGATGTATGGCGTGTAGCACTCGACGTAGCCATGCTCGCCGGTTTGCACGTCGAGCATGAACTGAGCGAGCGCGCGATGCAGCCGCGCGACCGGGCCGCGCAGGAACGAGAAGCGCGCGCCCGAGAGCTTGGCGCCGGTTTCGAAGTCGAGTCCGAGCGGCGTGCCGACGTCGACATGATCGCGAGCGGGAAAGTCGAACCGGCGCGGCGTCCCCCAACGCCGGATCTCGACGTTGGCGTTCTCGTCGGCACCGACCGGCACGCCCGCTTCCGGCAGGTTCGGCAGCGCCATCAGCAGCGCGTGCAGCTCAGCCTGGATCGTCTCGAGTCGCTCGGCAGAACGCGCGAGCTCGCCGGCGACGCCGTTGCTCTCGGTCAGCGCCGCGCTGGCGTCGCCGCCCTGTCCCTTCAACTTGCCGATCTCGCGCGCCAGCGCGTTGCGGCGCGCCTGCAGGTCTTCGGTCCGCATCTGCAGCGCCTTGCGTTCACCCTCGAGCGCAGCGAAGCGATCGACGTCGAGGAACGGCTGCGGCGACGCGCGCGTCTCGAGGCGGGCGATGACCTGCGCAAGGTCCTTGCGCAAGAGCGTGATGTCGAGCATGAGGATGGCGCCGGCGAGCGCGGCGCGATGCAGTGCCGAAGAGCCGCGATTGTAGGGAGCGTGCCGCAGCCGACGCTGGCGCGAGCGGGCTCAGCTCGGGCGCGCCACCTTGGACGGCGCGCAGTCGCAACGGTCGCAGTTTGCCGAGCTCGGCAGGACGGGTCGCGGTCCGGTTCGTCGCAAATACGATTATGATTAAGAATCATTCCTATTAACGACACGAGCCACCGCCTCCCAGAGGGAATCGGAGAGATGAAGACCACGGGCCCGGTCGGGCCCGCGGGCCACGCGCGTGCTGATGCTCGTGACTGCTCGGCGCCTGCGGCGAGGCGCCCGCGCTGAGCGACGCCGAGATCGACGACGTCACCGCGTTCCGGAAGACGCTGAGCGACGGCTACGCACCTTGAACGCGGTCTCGCCGCGATCCGAACAACAAGCCGGAAGTCCTGCATGAACCGAATCCCTTCCCGCGCATCGCTGGCCAGCGCGGTCGTCGCCGCAGCCCTCGCCCTCGGCAAAACCGACGCCTTCGCGCAGAGCGCGAGCGAGACCGAGCTCGCGCGCCGAGTCGACCAGCTCGCGGCCGAGCTCGCGAAAGTGAAGACCGAGCTGGCGCAGCTGCAACAGCAGCGCTCAACCGCAGCGATGCCGGCCACCGCAGCGTCGAGCGCTGCCGCGCCTGGCGTCGCCGCCGCGCCTGCCGTCGTCGCCGCACCGGCCACGACGGCGCAAGGTCCTGGCCTCACGGTCGAGCCCGCGACGGTGCTCGGGAGCTACGCCGAAATCGCCTACAGCCGGCCGACGCATGACTCGAAGAACACTGTCGCAGACCTGGCCCGGTTCGTCCTCGCCTACCAGCACCGCTTCGACGAGAAGACCAAGGCGGTCGCCGAATTCGAGGTCGAGCACGCGGTGTCGTCGGCCGACGATCGTGGCGAGGCCGAGGTCGAGCAGGCCTACGTCGAGCGTCAGCTCGCGCGTGACTACGCAATTCGCGGCGGCCTGTTCCTGATTCCGGCGGGCCTGCTCAACGAGAACCACGAGCCGACCGCCTACTACGGCGTCTATCGCAACTTCGTCGAGACCGCGATCATCCCGAGCACCTGGCGAGAGGGCGGCATCCAGATCGTCGGCGCCTTCGACAACGGCCTGACGGCGCAAGCCGGCGTCACGACCGGCTTCGACCTCAACAAGTGGGACGCGAACTCGAGCGAAGGCGCGAAGTCGCCCCTCGGCTCGATCCACCAGGAGCTGCAGCTCGCGAACGCGCGCGACCTGTCGGTGTTCGGTGCGCTCAACTGGCGCGGCGTGCCGGGGCTGCTCCTCGGCGGCTCGCTCTTTACCGGCGGCGCGACCCACGGCCAGGCGCCGACCTCGGCGCGCGTCGCCCTGTGGGACCTCCACGCGCGCTACACCCCGGGCCGCTGGGACCTCTCGGGCGTCTACAGTCGCGGCACGATCTCCAACACCGCGGCGCTCAACGCGCCGCTCGTCGGCGGCACGACCTTGATCCCGAAATCGTTCGATGGCTGGTACGGACAAGCGGCCTACAGGGTATGGTCGAACGCCGACTATTCGCTCGCGCCGTTCGCACGCTACGAGGAGTTCAATACCGCGCGCACCTTCGCCGACCTCGGCCCGGGGCTGACGCCCGACGCAGCGCGCACCGAGCGCGTCGTCACGTTCGGTGCGAACTTCAACATCGGCTCCGGCATCGTGGTCAAGGCCGACTACCAGCGCTTCCGCGAGAACCGCGACGCCGACCGCTTCGACCTCGGTCTCGGCTGGAGCTTCTAGTGCGATTCGTCCTCGCCGGCGCGCTGACTGCGGCAGCGGCAGCGGCGCCGGCGGCCGCCTACGCGGTCGACTACCTGAGCGCCGAGCAGGCCGCGCGGCTCATGTTCCCCGACGCCGACGCATTCGAGCCGCGTGAGATTTCGCTCGACGCCGCGCAGCTGCAGGCGCTCGCCGCCGAGGGAGTCCACGGCCGCTCGGAGCGCTGGGCCCTGCGCGTCGCCAAGCACGCCGGCCAGCCGCTCGGCTACGTCGTGAGCGACGACGTGCTCGGCAAGTTCGAGCTGATCTCGTACGCAGTCGGCATCGGCCTCGACGGTGCCATCAAGCAGGTCGAGATCCTGTCGTACCGCGAAAGCCACGGCGGCGAGGTGCGCCTGCCGGCATGGCGGCGCCAGTTCGTCGGTAAGACCGCGGCGGCGCCGATCAAGGTCGGTGACGACATCGCCAACATCAGCGGCGCAACCCTCAGCTGCACCCATCTCGCCGAAGGCGTCCGTCGCATCGTCGCGGTCGTCGCCCTGGCGAGGAAGAACGGCAGCCTCGACTGATGGGACGCGCGCGCTTGCGACCGCGAAGCGATCGCCGTGCTGGCGCCGGCGGCTGGAGCCGGCGCGCCCAGCCGCTGCTCGGCACCCTGGTCGACATCGGCGCGCGAGGCGTGAACAAAGCCTGCGCCGCCGCCGCGGTCGGCGCGGCGTTTGATCGCATCCGCGACATCGAGGCGAAGCTCTCGCGCTTCATCGCGCAAAGCGTGATCGGCCGCTTCAATGGTGCCGGCGCCAGCGCGTGCATCGCGCTCGACGCCGACGCTGCTCGGGTCCTGGCCGCGGCGCAGTGGCTGCGGCTCGCCAGTGCCGGCCTGTTCGACGTCTCGCTCGGCAGCGGCGCGACCGGCTGGCGCTGCAGCGCCGGCACGCTGCACAAGCTCGCCGACGGCGTCACCCTCGACCTCGGCGGCATCGGCAAGGGCTTCGCGGTCGATGCCGCGATCGCAGCCCTGCGCGCGCAAGGTGCTGAGTCCGGCTGGGTCAATGCCGGCGGCGACCTGCGCGTGTTCGGCCCGCTCGGCTTGCCGATCGACTTGCGCGACGAAACCAATGGCGGCGTGCGTCGCTTCGCGACCCTCGGCGACGGCGCCTTCGCGACCAGTCGCCTCGTGACGCGGGCCGGCGCCGAGCAGGGCGAGCGGCATGCGAGCGTCGCCGCACCGACGTGCCTGTGGGCCGACGCGTTGACCAAGGTCGTCATCGCCAGCGGCGACAGCACGCATCCGCTGGTCGGGCGCCTGGGCGCACGAGCGTGGCTGCACTGACGCTGGCTTGGCGGCACTGAAGATGCGTGTTCCCGATCCGACCTGCTGGCGCGGCATGGGATCGACGCGACGATGAGGCACTTGCACCGCCTCCCCGCCTGGCAACGGCGGACGCTCTACGGCGCAGGCACGGTGCTGCTCGGCAGCGGGGTCGCCTGGCTGGCCCTGCGCTACGGCCGCGCCAGCGACAGCCTGCCTCTTCCGCTCGAAGCGTGGTTGATGCGGCTGCATGGCGTGGCCGGGTTCGTCGCGCTGTTTTGCTTCGGCGTGCTCGCGGCTGCCCACGTCCCGCAGGGCCTCCGCCTCAGTCGGCGCATGCGCTGGGCCGGCCAGCGCAGCTCCGGACTCTGGCTGTGCGGGCTCGCCGGTGCACTCGCCCTGACCGGCTACCTGCTGTACTACTTCGCCCCCGACGTTGTCCGGCCCTCGCTCGGCTGGCTGCACAGCGGCGTCGGCGTGGCGATGGCGGCTCTGATCATCAGCCACCGCCGACGCCTGCGAAGCACCGCCAGCTCAAATCCGGCCAGCGGTGAGATCGCACGTCCTGCCGCGGCGTCGGGAAGGCAAGATGCCCACAGGGGATTCGAATGAGAGACAATCTCATTCGCATATACGGCCGCATCCCCTCGAGCCGCGCCTGCCCCTGCCATGAGCCCTCCTGCGACGCTGAGCCTGAACCTTCTGCCTGACGGCGGCCGCGGCACGGTCGCGCGGGTCGTCTCGGCGTCGGCCGACATTGACGCGGTGGCGCTGCGCCGCCTGGGCGAACTCGGCTTCCTTCCTGGGGAGCCCGTCCAGTTGCTGCGGCGCGGGCCGGGTGGCCGCGAGCCGCTCGCCGTGCTGATCGGCGAGACCTTGTTCGCGCTGCGCCTGCTCGAGGCGCAGTGCATCGAAGTCACTCCGGCCGTGCATTGAGGTCGCCGCGAGCACGGCCATGGCGCACGCACTGAACGCACCGAACCAGGCGCCGCTCTGGAGCGTCGCGCTGGTCGGCAATCCCAACTGCGGCAAGACCGCGCTCTTCAACCTCCTCACCGGCGCGCGCCAGAAGGTCGCCAACTACGCCGGCGTGACGGTCGAGCGCAAGGTCGGTCTCACTCGCCTCGGCAGCGGCCGCACGGTCTCGATCGTCGACCTGCCCGGCGCCTACAGCCTGACGCCGGCGACTCCCGACGAGCAGATCACCCTCGAAGTGATCGAAGGCCGGCGCCACGGCGAGGCCGCGCCCGATGCGATCGTCGCGGTCGTCGACGCCACCAACCTGCGCATGAACCTGCGCCTCGTGCTCGAGCTGAAGCAGCTCGGTCGGCCGCTGATGGTTGCGCTCAACATGGCCGACGTTGCACGCGCCGAGGGGCTCGTGATCGACGTCGCCAAGCTCGCGGCCGAGCTCGGCTGCCCGGTCGTCGAGACGGTCGCGGTGCGCTCCGACGGTCACGCCGGGCTGCTCGCGCTGCTCGAGGCGAAGCTCGGCGACGACGAAGCGAGCGGCGAGCGTTTCGACAGCCAGCCGCCGCGTGCCGACGCCGCGGTCGCCGGCGACGAGCGCGAGTCACCGTCGTCGGCCGACCTGCAGAACGAGGTCCGCCGCATTCTTGCCATCGTCGCGCCGGGAGCGGCCTCGATCAAGCGCTTCCATCACCGCATCGACGCGGTCGTCATGCATCCGGTCTGGGGCCTGCTGCTGCTCGGCGTCGTCCTGTTCCTGATGTTCCAGGCCGTGTTCTCGTGGGCCAACGTGCCGATGGACGCGATCAAGGCTGCAATGGCCAGCCTCGGCGGCTGGACCGCCGCGCACATGGCCGAGGGGCCGCTGCGCAGCCTCCTCGTCGACGGCGTGATTGCCGGCGCCGGCAGCGTGCTCGTCTTCCTGCCGCAGATCCTGATCCTCTTTTTCTTCATCCTGCTGCTCGAGGACTCCGGCTACCTGCCCCGCGCCGCCTTCCTGCTCGACAATCTGATGGGCAAGGTGGGCCTCTCGGGCCGCGCCTTCATTCCTCTGTTGTCGAGCTTCGCCTGCGCGATCCCCGGCATCATGGCGACGCGCACGATCGCGAACTGGAAGGATCGCCTGGCGACGATCATGGTCGCGCCGCTGATGACGTGCTCGGCGCGGTTGCCGGTGTACGCGCTCCTGATCGGTGCCTTCGTCCCGGCCTCGCATGTCGGCCCGTTCAACCTGCGCGGCCTGACGCTGTTCGGCCTCTATGTCGCCGGCGTCGTCTCGGCGATGGCCGTCGCCTGGTTCTTCAAGCGCGTCTGGATCAAGCGCCGGTACCAGCCGCTGATGCTCGAGCTGCCACCGTACCGGGTGCCGGGCCTGCGCAACCTCGGACTCGGCCTCTGGGAGCGCGCGGCGATCTTCCTGCGCCGGGTCGGCGGCATCATCTTCACGCTGATGGTCGTGCTCTGGTTCCTGTCGAGCTTTCCGTCACCGCCGGCCGGCGCGACCGGGCCGGCGATCCAGTACAGCGTCGCCGGCATGCTCGGCCACGCGCTTCAGCATGTCTTCGCACCGATCGGCTTCAACTGGCAGATCTCGATCGCGCTCGTGCCAGGGCTCGCAGCGCGCGAGGTCGCGGTCGGCGCGCTCGGCACGGTGTATTCGATGTCGGCTGCCGGCGACTCGGTCGCCGACGCGCTGGCGCCGATCATCGCCAAGGGCTGGTCGCTCGCCACGGCGTACTCGCTGCTCGCGTGGTATGTGTTCGCGCCGCAATGCCTGTCGACACTCGCGGTCGTCCGCCGCGAGACGAATTCGTGGCGCTATCCGATCCTGATGGCGGCCTACCTGTTCGCGCTCGCGTACGTCGCCTCGTTCCTGACCTACCGGATCACCGTCGCCCTCGGAGGCGGACTGTCATGAACGCCCAATGGAGCATCGTCGCCGTCGTCGTCCTCGCTTCGGCGGTCTATGTGGCGTGGACGTTGATGCCGGCGTCGCTTCGCCGCGCGCTCGCCCGAGCTGCACTCAGGCTGCCGCTGCCGAGCCCGATCGCCGCCCGGATGCGCGCCGACGCGGCCGATGCGTCGTCGTGCGGCTGCAGCGGCTGCGATCGCAATCCGCTCTCGACCAAGAGCGCCGCCGCGGCAGCGGCGACCGCGGCCCGACCGATCACCTTCCACCGACGCAGCCGCGGCTGACCGGGCGGCGGCCCGAGCCCGCACGCGAGGTTTGCCGATCAGTTCGGAACGTCGCGCATCGCCTTGTCGCCGAGGCCGAGCGGCAAGGGGAAGTGGACCTTCTCCGGCGTCCCGGCGACGCTGCGAACCGACACCGCGCCGAGCGCGCGCAGCCGCGCGACGACGGCCTCGACAAGCACCTCGGGCGCCGACGCGCCCGCCGTCAGGCCGACCCTGCGCTTGCCGACGAGCCACTCGGGGCGCAGGTCGTCGGCGGTGTCGACCATGTAGGCTTCGGCACCGAGCCGCTCGGCGAGCTCGCGCAGGCGGTTGCTGTTCGACGAGCTCGGACTGCCGACGACGATCAGCACGTCGACGCCCGGGGCGACGAGCTTGACCGCGTCCTGGCGGTTCTGCGTCGCATAGCAGATGTCCTGCTGCTTGGGCTGGCGGATGTCGGGAAAGCGGCGCTTGATCGCGGCGAGAATCTCGGCAGCGTCGTCGACCGACAACGTCGTCTGGGTGACGACGGCGAGCGGGCGAGCGGACGTCAGATCGAGTCGCTCGACGTCGTCGACGTCCTCGACGAGGTGGATGCCGTGATCGATCTGACCCATCGTGCCCTCGACCTCGGGGTGTCCCTTGTGGCCGATCATGATGAACTCGTAGCCCTCGCGCGCGAGCTTGGCGACCTCGATGTGGACCTTGTTGACGAGCGGGCAGGTGGCGTCGAACACCGAAAAGCCCCGTGCCGCCGCTTCCTTGCGAACGGCGAGCGAGACGCCGTGGGCGCTGAAGACGAGCGTCGCGCCGGCCGGTACGTCGTCGAGGTCCTCGATGAAGATCGCGCCCTTTCTCTTCAGGTCCTCGACGACGGTGGTGTTGTGGACGATCTCATGGCGCACGTAGATCGGCGCGCCGAACTTGTGCAACGCACGCTCGACGATCTCGATCGCGCGATCGACCCCGGCGCAAAAGCCCCGCGGCTCGGCGAGGACGACTTCTTCGAGCATCAGAGCGGTGCCGTCAGAGGACGCCGATCAGCCTGACGTCGAACGTCACGGGCCGGCCGGCGAGCGGGTGGTTGAAATCGAACACGACCGCGTCGGCGTCGACGTCGCGGACGATGCCGGCGATCGACCGGCCGCCGGGCGCGGGGAAGCGAACGACGTCGCCGACGCGATAGTCGCCGTCGGCGTCGCCCTCGGCGTCGAGCGCGGTGCGGCGCACGCGCTGCACCAGCGCCGGGTCACGCTCGCCGAACGCCTCGCCGGCCGCGAGCGCAAACGACCGCTCGCTGCCCTCCGCGAGGCCGAGCAGGCGCGTTTCCATCGCCGGCGCGAGCTCGCCGCTGCCGAGCGAGAGCGTCGCCGGCCGCGTCGCGAAGGTGTCGACGAAGGCGGCGCCGTCGCCGTCGCGGAGGCGATAGTGCAAGGTGAGGAAGGAGCCGAGCTCGACGCGGTTCAAGCGTCCGCCTTTGCGAGAATGCGAAAGACGCCATTTTAAGAGCCCGGGTGCGACCCTCGTCGGAGCCGCCATGTTCAAGGACATTCCCGCCTCGGCAAGGCCGCGCGAAAAGCTGCTCGCGCTCGGCCCCGCGGCGCTGGCCGACGCCGAGCTGATCGCGCTCCTCCTGCGCACCGGGCTCGCCGGCACCGGCGTCCTGCAGCTCGCCGAACAGCTGCTTGCCGCATTCGGCGGCCTGCCGGGGTTGCTGCGGGCCGGTCCCGACCAGCTCAAGCGCGTCAAGGGCCTCGGTCCTGCGAAGCGGGCCGAAGTCGCCGCCGTGCTCGAGCTGGCGCGTCGCTCGATCGCAAGCGAGCTCGGCGCGCGGCCGGTCTTCGATTCGCCAGGCAAGGTCAAGGACTATCTCCAGCTGCAGCTTGCGGGCCGTGAGCACGAGGTGTTCGCGGTGCTCTTTCTCGACGCGCAGAGCCGGCTGATTCGCCTCGAGGAGATGTTCCGCGGCACGCTGACGCAGACCAGCGTCTATCCGCGTGAAGTCGTCAAGCGCGCGCTCGAGTTCGGCGCCGCCGCGATCATCCTCGCCCACAACCATCCCTCGGGAGTGGCCGAGCCGTCGCGCGCCGACGAGTTCCTGACCGAGACGCTGAAGAGCGCGCTTGCCCTGGTCGACGTCCGCGTCCTCGATCATCTTGTCGTCGGCCGGGCCAGCGTCGTCTCGTTCACCGAACGAGGCCTGCTGTGACGACGCCGCCGAGCAAGGGCCGCCATCTCGGCGACCTCGCCTCGCTCAGGGCACTGCTCGTCGCGGAGAGCCGCCGCGCCGAGGTTCAAGAAGCCATCGAGCGCGAACGCGCGATCGCCGAGCGCCGAGAGCAGAGTCTCTTCGCCGACGCCGTCGGCCAGGTCGTTCCCTTGCGCAAGTCGGCAGCGCCAGGTCCTGCGCGGGCGCGGCCGGCGGCCGTCGCCCGGCAGCGCCAGCGCGACGAAGCGGCGGCGCTTGCCGAATCGATCTCAGACGCGTTCGACGCCGAGTCGCTGCTCGAGACCGACGACGCACTGTCGTTTCGCCGCCAGGGCATCGGCCTCGACGTCGTTCGCAAGCTCAGGCGCGGCGTTTGGGTGCTGCAGGACGAGATCGACCTCCACGGCCTGCGAAGCGACGAGGCGCGCCAGCGCGTCGCCGAGTTCCTCCGCGACGCGACGCACGCGGGCTTGCGCTGCGTGCGCGTCGTCCATGGCAAGGGCCATGGCTCACCCGGGCGCGAGCCGGTCCTGAAAGTCAAAGTGAAATCCTGGCTCATGCAGCACGGCGACGTGCTCGCGTTCACGCATGCGCGGCCTGCCGATGGCGGCCACGGTGCGCTGATCGTCCTGCTCAAGCCGGCGACGAGGAACGGCGCATCGCGCTGACGGCGCGGCAGCGGGTCTCGTCAGGCCAGCATCCGGCCGGCGATGCCGACCAGCGCCAGCGCCGCCGGCGAGCCCGGGAACGTCTCGAGCAGCAGCGCGCGCCGCTGCACCGCCTCGCGCACCGTCTGGTCGGTCGGGATCTCGCCCTGCAGCTCGAGCCTCACCGGCGCGCCGGATCCGCCTTGCAGATGCGGGCAGACGAAACGGTCGACGACGAGCTGCAACTGGTTCCTGATCGTCCGCCCTTCGCCGGCGACGCTCACCTGATTGACGACGACGCGGATCGCGCGCCGGCCTTGCTGGATTGCCAGCAGCTTGATCGTCGCGTAGGCATCGGTCATCGACGTCGGCTCCGGGGTCGCGATGACGAGGACATCGTCGGCGAGCGAGATCGCATGCAGGACGACGTCGGAGATGCCGGCACCGGTGTCGAGCAGGATGCGGTCGAAGCGCGGCGCGAGACGATCGATGATCTCGACCAGCTGCTCCTTCACTTGTGGCGTCAACCGCGAATATTCGACCAGGCCCGAGCCGGCGAGCAGCACCGAGAAGCCGCCAGGCGCCGGCAGGATCGCCTCTTCGAGCGTCGCCTTGCCGGTGAAGACGTCGTGCAGCGTGATCTTCGGATGCAGGTTCAGGACGACGTCGAGATTGGCGAGGCCGAGGTCGGCGTCGAGGACGAGGACGCGCTCGCCGCGCCGCGCGAGCGCCGCCGCGAGGTTGGCGGAGAAGAAGGTCTTGCCGACGCCGCCCTTGCCGCTCGTCACCGCGAGGACGCTGGCCCTCGGGGCGCTGCCGTTTGCTTTCGTCATTCGAGCTCGGCGAAGGTCGAAGTGCCGAACAGCAGGCCCTTCTCCTCGGCGCTGACGTGCGAGACCATCGGTTGCTCGAGGCAGGCGCGGTTGCGGCCTTCGGACTTGGCACGATAGAGATGCTGGTCGGCGCGCTCGACCCAGAGCAGCGCCGAGGAGCGCACCCATTGCGGCGCGAAGGCGCCACCGATCGAGACCGTCACCGAGACCTCGTCGCCGGCGCCGATCGGGATGCTGTGCGAGCCGACGTGGGTGCGGATGCGCTCGGCGACCGCCTGGCCGTACGACGGCGCGCAGTTGGGCAGGATCATCGCGAACTCCTCGCCGCCAAAGCGCGCGACCGTGTCCATCGGCCGGATGCATTCGCTGAGCGCGACCGCGATCGCCTTCAGGACGACGTCGCCGGCCTGGTGCCCGTAGGCATCGTTGACGCGCTTGAAGTGGTCGATGTCGATCATCAGGACGAGCGCGGGCTCGCCGGCGCGGGCGACCCGATCGACCTCGCTCGCGAGCGTCAGCTCGAAATGGCGGCGGTTGGCAAGCCCGGTGAGCGGGTCGCGGCTCGACAGCTCGCACAAGCCGTCGATGACCGCCTGCAGCCACGCGTCTTCCGAGATCCGGCGATCCGGCAGCACGCGACCCGACTGTTGCAGCAATTGCAGCGCACCGTCGAGACTGAGCGCGGCGTGGTCGCTGAATGTCGGGTCGATCTTGGCGTGCACGAGGAAGGCGTGGTTCGAGGCAGTCTAGCAGTGGGCACCCATGCTGAAGCACTCACGAGAAACCGAACCCTCGCAAGTGCGGCGAATGCACGCGCTCTGGCGTGCGGCGGCAACGCCCGCGCCGACCTCAGGGGCGAACGGGCAGGAACAGCTGCTGCAGGTCGTTGAGGAAGTCGAAGCCGAGCGGCGTCGGCCTGAGCCATTGGAGATCGCGCTCGATGAGGCCGCGCCGCTCGGCCTCGGCGAGCGGGCGCTCGATCGCCGACATCGGCAGCCCGGTGCGCTCGCCGAATCGGGCGAGCTCGAAGCCGTCTTTCAGTCGGAGCGCGTTGAGCATGAATTCGAACGACAGCTCGCTGCGGGCAATTTCGGTCTCCGACGCGATTGCGGCACCGCGCTCGGCTCCCGCCATGTAGGCGGCCGGATCGCGCAGCCGCAACTGACGAACCACGCGGTGCGGAAAGCTGATCTTGCCGTGGGCGCCGGCGCCGATGCCGAGGTAGTCGCCGAACTCCCAGTAGTTGAGGTTGTGCCGGGCACGGTGGCCGGGCCGGGCGAACGCCGAGACCTCGTAGCGTTCGAGGCCAGCTGCCGCCGTCGCTTCGACGATCCGGTCGAGCATCGCCGCCGCGAGGTCGTCGTCCGGCAGCGGCGGCGGAGCGTGTGCGAACAGCGTGTTCGGCTCGATCGTCAGGTGATAGACCGAGAGATGCGGCGGCGCGAACGCGAGCGCGGCGGCGACGTCTGCCCCGCACTCGGCGAGCGTCTGGCCGGGCAGCGCATACATCAGGTCGACGTTGAAGGTCTGGAAGGCCGCCTTTGCCTCCTCGATCGCGGCCCGCGCCTGCGCGGCATCGTGGACGCGGCCGAGGGCGTGCAGCTTGGCGTCGTCGAAGCTCTGCACGCCGATCGAGAGCCGCGTCACGCCGGCGTCCGCGTAGCCGTGGAAGCGCTCGCGCTCGAAGGTGCCGGGATTGGCCTCGAGCGTGATCTCGCAGCCCGGCTCGAGCGGCAGTCGGGCGCGGATCGCGGCGATCAGTCGCTCGACGTGCATCGGGGCGAACAGGCTCGGCGTGCCGCCGCCGAGGAAGACGGTGTGAACGCGCCGGCCCCAGACGAACGGCAGCGATGCCTCGAGGTCGCGCACCAGCGCGTCGACGTAGCGCGCTTCGGGCAGCGCTTCGACGTCACCGCCGCGCCAGGCGTGCGAGTTGAAGTCGCAGTACGGACACTTCTTCAGGCACCACGGGAGATGGACATAGAGCGAGAGCGGCGGCAATGCGGCAAGCGTCAGCGCGCCGGGGCGCATGAAGCGGGCGACGCGTTCGCCGACGTCCGCCGCCGGACCGGCGGCCGGCGCCGGGACGATCGGCACCGAGGCCATCTAGCTGCCCGGCCGCTCGACGCCCTTCGCGCCGAGCCGCCATTCCTCTCGCAGCAGCACGAGCATCCGATCGGCCGCCTGGGCGCGATGGCTGAGCCGGTTCTTGACCGCCGGCGCGAGCTCGGCGACGGTGCTGGCGAGCGCGGGAACGAAGACCAACGGGTCGTAGCCGAAGCCGCCGTCGCCGCGCGGCGCCGCGAGCACCTCGCCCGGCCAGCGTCCGACCGCGATCAGCGGCTCGGGGTCGTCGGCGAAGCGAAGGGCAACGATCGTGCTGACGAAGCTCGCGCGCCGATCGGCGACGTCGCGCAGCCGGTCGAGCAGCAACGCGTTGTTGGCGGCGTCCTGGACGCGACGGTGCCCTTCGCGGTCGTCGACGTCACGCCTGACGACAGCGAAGTGCGCCGACGCGACGCCGGGTGCGCCGCCGAGCGCGTCGACGCACAGGCCCGAGTCGTCGGCGATCGCTGCCGCGCCGGCGGCACGCGCAGCGTGGCGCGCCTTGGCGAGCGCGTTCTCGACGAAGGTGCAGTGCGGCTCGTCGGCCTCGTCGATGCCGAGTACGCCTTGCGCGACCAGCTCGATCGCGAGCGGCGCGAACAGTGCGCCCAGCTCGGCAAGCTTGGCGCGATTGTTCGACGCCAGGACGATTCTCACCTCGAGCGCGGCACGGGCGCCCCGAGCGCGGCGCGCTGCGCGGCGACGAGCGCGTCGATGCCGCTTGCGGCAAGCGCGAGCAGCGCGTCCATCTCGACGCGGGAGAAGGTCGCGCCCTCGGCCGTCCCTTGCAGCTCGACGAAGCCGCCGGCGCCGGTCATGACGACGTTCATGTCGGTGTCGCAAGCGGCGTCCTCGACGTACTCGAGATCGAGCAGCGGCGTGCCGCCGACGATGCCGACCGAGACGGCAGCGACGAAGTCGTGGATCGGCGAGCGCTCGATCCGCCCTTGGGCGAGCAGCCACGAGACGGCGTCGTGGGCGGCGACGAACGCGCCGGTGATCGCCGCCGTCCGGGTGCCGCCGTCGGCCTGCAAGACGTCGCAGTCGAGCGAGATCGTCCGCTCGCCGAGCGCGCCGAGGTCGAACACGCAGCGGAGCGACCGGCCGATCAGGCGCTGGATCTCCTG
>DATAYY010000087.1:0-3178 GCA_036272325.1 Caldimonas sp.
GCGCCGCCTAGCGCGTTCTGCGACCGTCGCGGCGAGCAGGCCGCGACACCGCTCTCGCGAGCCGCCGCGCGGGCACATACTGTCGCCGCGATCCTGACGTCGCCGCGGCGATCGCATGGCCGGCCACGCGCCTTTCTTCACCGATCTGGTCGACAGCACCGCCGCCGTCGAGCAGTTGGGCGACGCGCGGGCCGCCGATGTCCTCGCCGAGCACGACCGCCGCGCGCGGGCGCTCCTCGCGCGCCACGGCGGCCGCGAGATCGACCTCAGCGACGGCTTTTTCCTCCTCTTCGAGAGCGCCCCTCGCGCCGCCGCGTTCGCGCTCGCGTACCACGCCGCACCCGAGGGATTCTCGTCCTCGGCTATCTCGGTGCGTTCGAGCACAAGGAGGGCCGGATCGAGGAGGCCCGCGCGCATGACGACGAAGCGCTGGCGCTGCATCGCGCGGTCGGCATATGCCGCAACCAGGCGTCCGTCCTCGCCCGGATCGGCGAGCTGCCGATGCAGCAAGGCCGGTTGGACGAAGCACGCGCCCTGCTCTCCGAAAGCGAAAACGCATCTGCGCGCCATCGACGAGAAGCTCCAGCTGGTATCGCTCCTGTGCCTGTGCGGTCGACTCGATCTCGCCACGGACGAGCCCGGGCGCGCCTTCTCGTCGCTCGACGAAGCCGTCGGCGGCGCCGAGGCGTTGCGCCTCGACCCCGCGTCGCCGCTGTGGAAGGACATCGCCACGCTGCGCGAAGCGATCGCCGTGGCAGGTCCTACTGCTCGATGACGTCGGCGCCGGCAGGCGCCGTGAAGCGGAAGGTCTCCGGCGCGATCGGCACGTTGGCGGCGAAGCCTTCGAAGCGCAGCAGCGACTTCTGGCCGAAGCTGTCGATGATCTCGAGCGCCGCGAGACCGTCGCCCTTGAAGCCGACGCGCACCGACTCGAAGGCGCCGTCCTTGGCCTTCGGTTTGGCCTCGGCCCAGTCGAGGCCGTCGTGCGGCGGCAGGCTCGCCAGATCGAAGTCGCGTTCGAGATTGCCGCCGGCGAGAAGTGCCGCCGGCGTCGCGCCGAGCGCCTGGCCGAGCTTTCTGGCGCTGACCTGATTGAGGTCGGCGTCGTAGATCCAGACCTTCTCGCCGTCGCCGACGATCGTCTGCTCGAACGGCTTCGTATAGACGAATCGAAAGCGGTTTGGCCGCGAGAACTCGAAGCTGCCCGACGACAGCTTCTTCTTCGCGCCGTCGGGCGACGTGACCGTTTGCGTGAACTGCGCGCGGCCGCTCTTCACCTCGCGGACGAACGCGCGCAAGGTGTCGACCGGGTCGGCGCGCGCCGCGAGCGAGACCGCGAGCGCGCCCGCGAGCGCGAGAACGCGCTTCATTCCGCCCGAGCCGGGACGAGGATGTCGCGGTTGCCGTTCGATGCCATCGCGGTGACGAGTCCGGATTTCTCCATTTGTTCCAGCAATCGCGCGGCGCGGTTGTAGCCGATGCGCAGGTGCCGCTGGACGAGCGAGATCGACGCGCGCCGGTGCTGGAGGACGATGCCGACGGCCTGGTCGTACATCGGATCGTTCTCGCCGCCGCCGATGCCCGCCTCGCCGATGGCATCGCCGCCGTCGCCGTCGAGCGTCCCGCCTTCGAGAATCCCCTCGATGTAATTCGGCTCGCCCTGGCTCTTCAGGTAAGCGACGACGCGGTGCACCTCCTCGTCGCTGACGAAGGCACCGTGGACGCGCACCGGGACGCCGATCCCCGACGGCAGATAGAGCATGTCGCCCATGCCGAGCAGCGTCTCGGCGCCCATCTGGTCGAGGATCGTTCGCGAGTCGATCTTGCTCGAGACCTGGTACGAGAGTCGGGTCGGGATGTTGGCCTTGATCAGGCCGGTGATGACATCGACGCTCGGCCGCTGCGTCGCCAGGATCAAGTGCACGCCCGACGCACGCGCCTTCTGCGCCAGCCGCGCGATCAGCTCCTCGATCTTCTTGCCGATCACCATCATCAGGTCGGCGAGCTCGTCGATGACGATGACGATGAACGGCAACCGCTCGAGCGGCTCGGGATTGTCGGGCGTGAGGCTGAACGGGTTGGCGATCGGTTCGCCCTTCTCCGCTGCTTCGGCGAGCTTCTTGTTGTAGCTTGAGAGGTTGCGGACGCCGAGGCGGCTCATCAGCTTGTAGCGTCGCTCCATTTCGCCAACGCCCCAATTGAGCGCGTTGGCGGCCTGCTTCATGTCGGTAACGACCGGGCAGAGCAGGTGCGGGATGCCTTCGTAGACGCTCATCTCGAGCATCTTCGGATCGATCAGCAGCAGGCGCACGTCGCGCGCCTCGGCCTTGTAGAGCAGCGACAGGATCATCGCGTTGATGCCGACCGACTTGCCCGCGCCGGTCGTTCCCGCCACCAGGCAGTGCGGCATCTTCTGCAGGTCGGCGACGACGGGCAGGCCGACGATGTCCTTGCCCAGGCCGATGGTCAGCTGCGAGCCGGAGTCGGCGTAGGGCTGCGAGCCGAGCACCTCGGAGAGGCGGATCGTCTGCCGCTTGGCGTTCGGCAGCTCGAGCGCCATCGTCGTCTTGCCGGGGATCGTCTCGACCACGCGGATGCTGACCAGACTCAGCGAGCGCGCCAGGTCCTTGGCCAGGTTGACGATCTGCGAGCCCTTGACGCCCGTGGCCGGCTCGATCTCGTAGCGCGTGATGACCGGGCCCGGCGCCGCCGCGACCACGCGCACCTCGACGCCGAAGTCGCCCAGCTTCTTCTCGATCATGCGGCTGGTCATCTCCAGCGACTCGGGCGTGACGGTGGGTTCGCTGCGCAGCGGCGCGGCGTCGAGCAGGTCGACCTGCGGCAGCTTGTTGTCGGACAGTTCGACGAACAGCGGCTTCTGGCGCTCGCGCTGCACGCGCCTGGACTCGACCACCTGCACGATCGCGGGCTCGATCACGATGGGCGCGTGCTGCACCTCCTCGATGCGCACCTCGTCGACCTGCTGCTCGCGCTCGCGCAGCGCGATCTCGCCGATGCGCTCGTCCTCCGCGCGCTCGCGGGCGACGGCGCGATGCTCGCGGCGGCCGTCGATCCAGCCGCCGATGCCGTCGGCCAGGCGCACCCACGAGAAGTGCAGCGCGCCCGCCATGCCCAGCACCAGCAGCGCGATCCACAGCACGCCCGAGCCGACGAAGCC
>DATAYY010000088.1:0-41578 GCA_036272325.1 Caldimonas sp.
GTCGAGCCGCTCGCTGGTCGCCTCGTCGCGGCTGTCGGCGATGAATCGATACGCTTGCAACAGGCCGGCCGGGCCGACGAACTTGTCGGGGTTCCACCAGAAGCTCGGGCACGACGTCGAGCAGCTCGCGCAGAGGATGCACTCGTAGAGCCCGTTCAGCTCGTCGCGCTCCTCGGGCGTCTGCAGACGCTCCTTCTCGGGCGGCGGCGTCTCGTTCACGAGATAGGGCTTCACCGAGTCGTATTGCGCGAAGAACTGCGTCATGTCCACGATGAGGTCGCGGATGATCGGCAGGCCCGGCAGCGGCTTGATCACCACGGGCTCGGCCACATCCACGATCTTCGTGATGCACGCGAGGCGGTTCTTGCCGTTGATGTTCATCGCGTCCGAGCCGCACACGCCCTCGCGGCAGGAGCGGCGAAAGCTCAGGCTCGGGTCGATCGCCTTCAGCTTCATCAGCGCGTCGAGCAGCATCCGCTCGCTGCCGTCGAGCTCGACGGTCATCGTCTGCATCGCCGGCGCCGCACCCGTCTCGGGGTCGTAGCGGTAGATGCGGAAGGTGCGCGTCGACGCCCGGGACACCGGCGGCACGCCGATGGAGTCGAGCGCGGCGACGACGGAGGGGGTCGGTTCGGTTGCCATGGTCAGAACGTGCGCACCTTGGGCGGGATCGATTCGACGGTTTGCGGGGTCAGGCTCACCGGCTTGTACTCGAGCCGGTTGCCTTCGCTGTACCAGAGCGTGTGCTTCATCCACTCGGCGTCGTTGCGGCCGTTGGGCGCGACCGGATCGTCGATCGGGCGCTCGTACTCGGAGACGGTGTGCGCGCCGCGGCATTCGTGCCGCGCCGCCGCCGAGACCATCGTCGCGAGCGCCGCCTCCATCAGGTTGTCGACCTCGAGCGCCTCGACGCGCGCGGTGTTGAAGATCTTCGACTTGTCGGCGAGGTGCATCGACCAGGCGCGCTCGGCGATCGCCTGCACCTTGCCGACGCCCTCGTCCATCGACGCCTGGGTGCGGAAGACGCCGGCGTGCTGCTGCATCGTCTTCCTCAGGTCGTTGGCGATTGCCTGCGAGTATTCGCCGCCGGTGCTGGCGTCGAGGCGCGCCAGGCGAGCGGCGCTGAAATCTGTGGCCTTCGCCGGCAGGTTGCGGTGCGGCGCGTGGGCGACGCCGCTCGCGATGAGGTGGTTGCCGGCGGCACGCCCGAACACGAGCAGGTCGAGCAGCGAGTTCGTGCCGAGCCGGTTGGCGCCGTGGACGCTGACGCACGAGCACTCGCCGACCGCATACAGCCCGGGGACGACGGTGTTCGGGTTGCCATTCTTCGGCGCGACGACCTGGCCGTGCACGTTGGTCGGCACCCCGCCCATCTGGTAGTGGATCGTCGGCACGACCGGAATCGGCTCGCGCGTGATGTCGACGTTGGCGAAGTTGTGGCCGATCTCGAGCACGCTCGGCAGGCGCTTCTTGATCGTCGCCGCGCCGAGGTGCGTCATGTCGAGGACGATGTAGTCCTTCTCCGGGCCGCAGCCGCGCCCTTCCTTGATCTCCTGGTCCATGCAGCGCGAGACGAAGTCGCGCGGCGCGAGGTCCTTGAGGGTCGGCGCGTAGCGCTCCATGAAGCGCTCGCCGTCGCTGTTTCTCAAGATCGCGCCCTCGCCGCGGCAGCCCTCGGTCAGCAGCACGCCGGCGCCGTAGACCCCGGTCGGGTGGAACTGCCAGAACTCCATGTCCTCGAGCGGCAGGCCGGCGCGCGCCGCCATGCCGAGGCCGTCGCCGGTGTTGATGAAGGCGTTGGTCGACGCGCCGAAGATGCGGCCGGCGCCACCGGTCGCGAGCATCACCGCCTTCGCCTGCAGGATGTGCAGCTCGCCGGTCTCCATCTCGAGCGCGGTGACGCCGACGACCGCGCCTTCGGCATCGCGAAGCAGGTCGAGCGCCATCCACTCGACGAAGAAATTGGTGCGCGCCTGGACGTTCTGCTGGTAGAGCGTGTGCAGCATCGCGTGGCCGGTCCGGTCGGCCGCGGCACAGGCGCGCTGCACGGGCTTTTCGCCGTAGTTCGCGGTGTGGCCGCCGAACGGGCGCTGGTAGATCGTGCCGTCGGCGTTGCGGTCGAACGGCATGCCGTAGTGCTCGAGCTCGTAGACGACGTTGGCCGCCTCGCGGCACATGAACTCGATCGCGTCCTGGTCGCCGAGCCAGTCGGAGCCCTTGACTGTGTCGTAGAAGTGATAGTGCCAGTTGTCCTCGCTCATGTTGCCGAGCGAGGCGCCGATGCCGCCCTGCGCCGCGACGGTGTGCGACCGGGTCGGGAACACCTTCGTCAGCACCGCGACGTTGAGGCCGGCACGAGAGAGCTGGAGCGACGCCTGCATCCCGGAGCCGCCGGCGCCGACGATGACGACGTCGAAGCGACGCGTCGGAACGCTCGAGATGTGGACGGCCGGAGAGTCCATCAAAGTCTCCACAGCACCTGGATCGCCCAGCCGGCACAGCCGACCAGCCAAGCGATGGTGGCGATCTCGAGCACGAGCCGCGCGCCGACCGGTTTGACGTAGTCCATCCAGATGTCGCGCATGCCGACCCAGACGTGATAGAGCAGCGAGACGACGGTGACGAAGGTGAGCACCTTCATCCACTGCTGGGCGAAGATCGCCGACCACTTGTAGTAGTCGAGCGGGCCCGGCATCAGGACCTGGACGACGACGGCGACGGTGAACAGCGCCATCAGGAGCGACGTGATTCGCTGCGCAAGCCAGTCGCGCAGGCCGTAGTGCGCGCCGACGACGAGGCGCCGGGAACCAAAGGACGTGCTCATCCGGAGCGCCTCAGAAAAAAAGCTTCGCGCCGAGCACGACCGCGATGACGGTGCTGAGGCCGATCGCGACCAGCGCCGAGATGCGGCCGAACTCGAGGCCGACTTCGTGCGTCGCGTCCATCCAGACGTGGCGCAGGCCGGCGAAGAAGTGGAGCAGGTAGGCCCAGATCAACGCGAACGCGACCAGCCTCAGGAACCAGCCGGGGACGCCACCGACGCCGACGGTGAACGCGGCGACGAACTGCTCGTACGAGATCTCCGAGCTCACGGAGACGTCGAACAGCCAGATCACGAACGGCAAGAGGAGGAACATCGCGGCGCCGCTGATCCGGTGCAGGATCGAGACCCAGCCGGCGGCTGGCAGGCGATACGACGGCAGCTGTGAGATGTGGATGTTGCGATAGACCGGCTGCCGCTTCAGTGGTTGCTCCTTGAGTGACGTGGCCATGTCGATGTTCGATTCGAGGCGCGCCGTGCAGCCGACCGATTTTATTGCAATGCAGCAGACTTTACCTCGCGCACGGTTCGCCACCTGCAGCCATCTGCGCCGCGCATCCGCGAACGGCGGCGGTCGTAAACTTCGAGGTCCTGCGTGCTGCCGCCGCCGCGCCGTGCGCCGCCGAGCACGCATCCCCTCATTCGCCCGGAGAAACCATCATGAAGTCCCCCGTCCGCGTCGCGGTCACCGGCGCCGCCGGCCAGATCGGCTATGCCCTGCTCTTTCGCATCGCATCGGGCGAGATGCTCGGCAAGGACCAGCCCGTCGTCCTGCAGATGCTCGAGATTCCCGACGAGAAGGCGCAGAAGGCGTTGAAGGGCGTGATGATGGAGCTCGAGGATTGCGCCTTTCCGCTGCTCGCCGGCATGACCGCGCACGCCGACCCGAACTCCGCGTTCAAGGATGTCGACTACGCGCTGCTGGTCGGCGCGCGGCCGCGCGGACCGGGGATGGAGCGCAAGGACCTGCTGTCGGCGAACGCGCAGATCTTCACCGCGCAGGGCAAGGCGCTGAACGCGGTCGCGTCGCGCAAGGTCAAGGTGCTCGTCGTCGGCAATCCGGCCAACACCAACGCCTGGATCGCGATGAGGAGTGCACCCGACCTGCCGCGCGGCAACTTCACCGCGATGCTGCGCCTCGACCACAACCGCGCTGCGAGCCAGCTCGCGGCGAAGATCGGCAAGCCGGTCGCGGCGATCGAGAAGGTCGCCGTCTGGGGCAACCACTCGCCGACGATGTACGCCGACTACCGCTTCGCGACCGTCGACGGCAAGCAGGTCAAGGACATGATCGGCGACGACGCCTGGAACCGCGACGTCTTCCTGCCCACCGTCGGCAAGCGCGGCGCGGCGATCATCGAAGCGCGCGGGCTGTCATCGGCGGCGTCGGCGGCGAATGCGGCGATCGACCACGTCCGCGACTGGGTGCTGGGAACGAACGGCCGCTGGGTGACGATGGGAATTCCGTCCGACGGCCACTACGGCATCCCGAAAGACACGATGTTCGGCTTCCCGGTGACGACCAGCGGTGGCGAGTACAAGGTCGTCGAAGGCTTGCCGATCGATGCCTTCAGTCAGGGCCGGATCGACGCGACCCTGAACGAGCTGCGGGAGGAGCAGGAGGGCGTCAAGCATCTCGTCTGAGCGACGACGCGAGGCCGCCAGCGGGTGATGGCAGTGGCAGCCGTGACGGAGTTCCCGACCTTGCAGTAACGGGGGGTAAACCAGACGCTGGGCGACCCCTGCTGGATCAAAATCGCGCCGCTCGTTTGTCCCTGAAAGGCCACGCCATGCCGACTTCCCTCTTTCGCTGCGCGCGCGTCGTCGCCGCTCTGACCGCGTCCGCGTTCTCCCTGGCACCGGCGCTCGCCGCCGATCCCGCCAATCCGCCGGCCAAGCACTCTGCCAAGGCGGCCGCGAAGGTGCCGCAGATCAAGATCGGCTTCGCGATCCCGGATGCCCAGCCCGAGCAGGTCAAGGCCGCCGAGCTCGTCTTCTACGGTGCCTACGACTGCGAGTTCAACCAGAGCGTGAGCGTCGCTCAGAACGCGAGCCACCCCGCTTACGTCGACGTCAAGTTCGGCAAAGGCTCGTGGCTGATGAAGCCGATCCTGTCGTCGACGGGCGCGATCCGCCTCGAGGACGTCCGCGGCGAGACGCTGATGGTGCAGATCGCGGCCAAGTCGATGTTGCTCGACGTCAAGGGCGGCCACCGCCTGGTCGACGATTGCATCTGCCCGAAGCAGCGCGAGCTCGTCGCCGCAGCGAAATCGGCGAAGGCAGCGGGCGAGGCGGCGCCGGTGAAAGCGATGCTCGACGCCGGCACGAGCTCGACGATGAAGTGATCGCGTCGCGTCGACACGCGACTCGATAATGGGCGCATGACGCGCCCCTACAACTTCAGCCCAGGCCCCGCCGCCCTTCCGGAACCCGTCCTGCGCCGTGCCGCCGAGGAGATGCTCGACTGGCACGGCAGCGGCATGTCGGTGATGGAGATGAGCCATCGCGGCAAGGAGTTCATGTCGATCTATGCGCAGGCGCTCGCTGCGCTGCGCGAGCTCCTCGCCATCCCCGACGACTACAAGATCCTCTTTCTCCAGGGTGGCGCGATCGGCGAGAACGCGATCGTGCCGATGAACCTGCTGCGCGGCAGGACGCGTGCCGACTACGTCAACACCGGCGACTGGTCGAAGCGCTCGATCGCCGAGGCGGCGCGCTTCTGCACCGTCAACGTCGCGGCGAGCTCGGAAGCAAACGGCTTTACCGCGATCCCGCCACAGAGCGAATGGCGCCTCGACGGCGACGCGGCGTACGTCCACATCTGCTCGAACGAGACGATCATCGGCCTCGAGTACCACTGGACGCCCGACACCGGCGATGTCCCGCTCGTCGCCGACATGTCGTCGAACATCCTGTCGCGGCCACTCGACGTCTCGCGCTACGGCCTGATCTACGCCGGCGCGCAGAAGAACATCGGGCCGGCGGGCCTCACGATCGTGGTCGTCCGCGACGACCTGATCGGCCAGGCGCTGCCGATCACGCCGACCGCGTTCGACTACGCGGTGCAAGCGGCCAACGACTCGATGATCAACACGCCGCCGACGTACGCGATCTATGTCGCCGGCCTCGTCTTCGACTGGATTCGCGCCGGCGGCGGCGTCGCCGCGATGGGCGAGCGCAACCGCGCCAAGGCCGGCCTCCTCTACGGCGCCCTCGACGCGAGCGGGTTCTACGCCAAGCGCATCGCCAAAGTCGATCGCTCGATCATGAACGTCTGCTTCCACCTGCCCGATCCGGCGCTCGACGCGGCGTTCCTCGCCGGCGCGCGGGAGGCGGGGCTGCTGAACCTCAAGGGGCACCGCATCGTCGGCGGCATGCGCGCCTCGATCTACAACGCGATGCCGATCGAGGGCGTCCGCGCCCTGGTCGACTACCTGCTCGAGTTCGAGAAGCGCCACGGCTGAGCCCGTTTGCCGCCCGCGTCCGGTTGAATATGCATCGAAAAGTATGTATGATCGATGCATACAGGATTCGACGAGGGACGCCATGGAAGCGACAGTCGCAGAGCGCGGTCAGATCACCCTGCCGAAGGCGGTGCGCGACGCCCTCGGCCTGACCAAGGGGACGCAGCTGAAGGTCGAGCTCGACGGCGGCCGGATCATCCTGCGCAAGAACGTCGACGACGCGATCTCGCGTCTGCGCGGCCGCTTCAAGCTGCCGCCCGGCGTGACCACGGACGACGTCATGCGCGAGCTTCGGGGGCGCGCGCCCGGCGACCCGGTCGATCCCTGAGCCGGCGGTCGCAGGCGATGATCGCCATCGATACCTCCGTGTTGATCGATCTTCTCGGCGGCGATGCGGGGGCCGAGGCCTCCGAATCGAGCCTTCGCCAGGCGCTCTCCGCCGGGCCGGTCGTCGTCTGCGATGTCGTCGTCAGCGAGGTCGTCGCCGGCCTCGGCTTCGGCGCCGAGCTGTTCGACGTGCTCGAAGAAGCCGGCATCCGCTACTCGGCCACCGACGCGCGCGCCGCTGTCCGCGCCGGCGAGATGCAGCGCCGCTACAAGCAGCGTCTGAAGGCGGCAGGCCGCGCGCCGGTTTCGCCGCGCACGGTGCCAGACTTCCTGATCGGGGCCCACGCCCTGCTTCAGTGCAGCGCTCTCATCACCCGCGACGCGGGCTTCTTCCGCGACTACTTCAAAGGGCTCAAGATCATCGTTCCGAAACCTGTTTGACGGACGATTCGCAGAGTTCCTTCCCCCCAGAACAAAGGTCCACCATGCCCCACGCTTTCGCCAACACGCTGCGCACCTTCAAGACCGCCTCCGGCAAGGCCGGCAGCTTCTATTCGCTGCCCGAGCTGCAGAAGACCTATCCGAACGTCGCCCGGCTGCCGGTCTCGATCCGGATCGTCCTCGAGTCGGTGCTTCGGAACTGCGACGGCAAGAAGGTCACTCCCGAGCACGTCGCCGAAGTCGCCGGCTGGCAGGCGAGCGCGCCGCGCCAGGACGAAATCCCGTTCGTCGTCGCCCGCGTCGTCCTCCAGGACTTCACCGGCGTGCCGCTGCTCGCCGACCTCGCGGCGATGCGCAGCGTCGCCAGGACGATGAACAAGGACGCGAAGTCGATCGAGCCGCTGGTGCCGGTCGACCTCGTCGTCGATCACTCGATCATGATCGACTACTTCGGCACCAAGAACGCGCTCGACCTGAACATGCAGCTCGAGTTCAAGCGCAATCTCGAGCGTTACCAGTTCATGAAGTGGGGCATGCAGGCGTTCGACACCTTCGGCGTCGTGCCGCCCGGGTTCGGCATCGTCCACCAGGTCAATCTCGAGTACCTCGCGCGCGGCGTCCACAAGGGCGCCGCAGCCGAGGCCGGCGAGCCGGCGGTCTACTACCCCGATTCGCTCGTCGGCACCGACAGCCACACGACGATGATCAACGGCATCGGCGTCGTCGGCTGGGGCGTCGGCGGGATCGAGGCCGAAGCGGCGATGCTCGGCCAGCCGGTCTACTTCCTGACTCCCGACGTCGTCGGCTTCGAGTTCAGCGGGCGCCTGCGCGAAGGCGTGACGGCGACCGATCTCGTCCTCGCCGTCACCGAGATCCTGCGTCGCGAGAAGGTGGTCGGCAAGTTCGTCGAGTTCTTCGGCGCCGGCACCGAGAGCCTGTCGGTGCCCGATCGGGCGACGATGGCCAACATGGCGCCCGAGTACGGCGCGACGATGGGCTTCTTTCCGGTCGACGACAAGACGATCGAGTACTTCGAGGGCACCGGGAGGACGGCGAGCGAGATCGAGTTCTTCAAGGCCTACTTCAAGGCGCAGGGCCTGTACGGCGTCCCGCGCGCCGGCGCGATCGACTACAGCAAGGTCGTCCAGCTCGACCTCGGCACCGTGGCCCCGAGCCTGGCCGGCCCGAAGCGGCCGCAGGACCGGATCGAGATCGGCCACGTCAAGAAGCAATTCACGGCGCTGTTCAGCAAGTCGCCCACGGAAAACGGCTTCAACCAGCCGGCCGGCCATCTGCTCACGCGCCACCACGTGCGGCCGGCGGAGGCGCGTGCGCATGCACTGGCCGATGACGGCGCCAAGGTGCCGCACACGCCCTCGATCCAGCCGGGTGCGCCGCGCTCGGTCGAGGAGATGGCCGCCAACAGGCCGACCCTCGCAGCGGCGCTGCACGAGGCCGAGCCCAAGCTGCCGCCGCCGTCAGAGCGGACGATCGGAAACGGCGACGTCCTGATCGCGGCGATCACGTCGTGCACGAACACCTCGAACCCGAGCGTGATGATCGCGGCCGGGCTGCTGGCGAAGAAGGCGGTCGAGGCCGGCCTCAAGGTCGAGCCGCACATCAAGACCTCGCTCGCGCCGGGCTCGCGCATCGTCACCGAATACCTGACCAAGGCCGGCCTGCTGCCGTATCTCGAGAAGCTTGGCTTCAGTCTGGCCGCGTACGGCTGTACGACCTGCATCGGCAACGCCGGCGACCTCACGCCCGAGATCAACGAGGCGATCACCAAGAACGACCTGGTCTGCGCCGCCGTGCTCTCGGGCAATCGCAACTTCGAGGCGCGCATCCATCCGAACCTGAAGGCGAACTTCCTCGCCAGCCCGCCGCTCGTCGTCGCCTACGCAATCGCCGGCACGGTGCTGAGAGACCTGATGACCGAGCCGGTCGGCAAGGGCAGGCGCGGCAAGGACGTCTATCTGGGCGACATCTGGCCGACCAGCGACGAGATCGCTGCGCTGATGAAGTTCGCGATGAACGGCCAGTCCTACAAGGCGAACTACGACAAGGTCGGCAC
Source organism: Caldimonas sp. (assembly GCA_036272325.1). Lineage (GTDB taxonomy): Bacteria > Pseudomonadota > Gammaproteobacteria > Burkholderiales > Burkholderiaceae_C > Schlegelella_A. The sequence goes on from DATAYY010000088.1 coordinate 9,128, forward strand.
CGAACCGGGGCCGCTGTGGGAGAAGATTCGCGGCGTCTCGGGCCAGGTCTACAACTGGCCGACCTCGACCTACATCGCCGAGCCGCCCTTTTTCGAAGGCTTCGAGATGCAGCCGGCGGCGGTCGCGAGCGGCATCCAGGGCGCGCGCGCGATGGCCCTCTTCGGCGACTCGATCACGACCGACCACATCTCGCCTGCCGGCGCGATCAAGGAGTCGTCACCGGCCGGACTCTGGCTGAAGGAGCACGGCGTCATCAAGGCCGACTTCAACTCGTATGGGTCGCGGCGCGGCCACCACGAGGTGATGATGCGCGGCACGTTCGCCAACGTGCGGATCAAGAACCTGATGATCCCGCCCGGCGCCGACGGCTCGCGCGAGGAGGGCGGAGTGACGCTCTTCCAGCCCTCGGGCGAGAAGATGTTCATCTACGACGCGGCAATGCGCTACCTGGCCGAGGGGACGCCGACGATCGTCTTCGGTGGCGAGGAGTACGGCACCGGGTCGAGCCGCGACTGGGCAGCGAAGGGAACGCAGCTGCTCGGCATCAAGGCGGTGATCGCGCGCAGCTTCGAGCGCATCCACCGCTCGAACCTGGTCGGCATGGGCGTGCTGCCGCTGCAGTTCAAGGCGGGCGATTCGTGGGAGTCGCTCGGCATCCGCGGCGACGAGACGTTCGACGTCGAGATCGCCGGAACGCTACGGCCGCAACAGGACGCGACGCTCGTCGTTCATGGCGTCGACGGCAAGACGCGCCGGACCCCGCTCGTGCTGCGGATCGACACGGCGATCGAGGTCGACTACTACAAGCACGGCGGCATCCTGCCGTTCGTGCTGAGGCAACTGCTGGCGGCTTAGGCCGCTCGCAGTCGCCAAGCGGCAGGAGTCGGGCGCACGCGCTTCCGCGCGTGCGGGCGGCTAGCTGCGATCCGGACCGTGGGTGCAGGCGGGGTCGGTGTTGGGCCCGGCGTCGGTGACGGTGCGCGTCGCATTGCTGATCGAGACCTGGAAGACGACGCAGTCGCCCTCGAGACCGCCGAAGCGATAGTTCCAGACCTGCAGCTTCTGCCAGCCGACCGGGAACGTGAACGCGGGCCGGCCAATGCGTGTCAGCACCTGCTGCTGCGTCATCCCCGGCGTGATGGTGGCGAAGGTCTCCGGCGTCAGCACCTGCCGCACAGAGACGAGGCGGCCGTCGGCGTCGAAATCGAGCATCTGGGTCGCGCGACCCTGCGGGACTTCAAGCCGTGTGCCGCCGTCGGCAAGCGGATACTCGGCGCTCAGGCGGCCGAACGACTGGCGCGCCTCGCCGATCGACGTGCCGACCGGCAAGCTCGCGGGCGACGCGCAGGCGACGAGCGTGGCAATCAGCACCACCGAGGCGCCACCAAGGAGTCCCCGTTGAAGCGATGGCATGGTCAAGCACTCCCGGCACGTCCGGTGCCTCCGCCATTTTGAGCCGGCGCGCTTCTCCCCGTTTGGAACTCGCTCTCTAGAATCGGTCGTCCCAGCACCTCGGCATCGCCGACGCCTGCGTGAGCGAAACCGCCGTCCCCGCCCCTGCGCACGCCGAGCCTGCGTTCGTCGAGCCGATCGGCCACGGCATCCACGTCGTCGACACCGGCTTTCATCGGCCGCTGTTCGATGCCGCCTACCTGCTCGTCGAGCGCGGCCGTGCCGCCTTCGTCGACACCGGCACCAACCACGCCGTGCCGCGTCTGCTCGCCGCGCTCGAGAGTACAGGCGTCGGCGTCGACGCGGTCGACTACGTCATCCCGACCCACGTCCATCTCGACCACGCCGGCGGCGCCGGCCTGCTGATGCAACAGCTGCCGAACGCGCGCCTGGTCGTGCACCCGCGCGGAGCGCGCCATCTCGTCGATCCCGGCCATCTCGTCAAAAGCGCGACCAGCGTCTACGGCGCTGCCGAAATCGACCGCTCGTATGGCCGGATCGTTCCGGTGCCGGCCGAGCGCGTCGTCGCGACGCGCGACGGCATGACGATCGAGCTCGCCGGTCGGCCCCTCTTTTTCCTCGACACGCCGGGCCATGCGATGCACCACCACTGCATCTGGGATGCGGCGAGCCGCGCCTTTTTCACCGGCGACACCTTCGGCCTCTCGTACCGCGACTTCGACACCGACGCCGGCCCATGGATCATGCCGACGTCGACGCCGGTCCAGTTTCAGCCGCAGGCGCTGCGCCGCTCGATCGAGCGCATGCTCGCCTCCACGCCGACGCACATGCATCTGACGCACTACGGCCGGGTCGGCGACGTTGCCCGCCTCGGCGCGTTGTTGCTTGGCCAGCTCGACGAGATGGTGGCCGTCGCGCGCGCGACGCCACGCGGCGCCGACCGCCATCCGGCGCTGCTCCGCGATCTCGAGGCGATCCACCTCAGGAGCCTGCGTGCGCACGGCGTCACCCTGAGCGAGGCGCGCATCCACGAGCTGCTCGCGCTCGACCTCGAGCTGAACGCGCAGGGCATCGCCATCTGGCTCGACCGCGGCCGCGCATGAACGACGTCCGCTTCGATTTCAGCGGCCGCGTCGTCGTCGTCACCGGCGCTGCGCAAGGGATCGGCGCCGCGTGCGCGCGGCTGTTCGCGGTGAGCGGTGCGGCGGTCGCGCTGTGGGACGTCGCCACGGCGACCGTCGACGCGCTCGCGCGCGAGCTCGCCGGCGCGGGTGCGCGAACCTTTGCCGCCACCTGCGACGTCTCGCGCAGCGCCGACGTCGACATGGCGCTCGCTGCGACTCTCGCCGCGTTCGGCCGCGTCGACATCCTGGTCAACAACGCGGGGATCTTTCGCGCCGCCGAGTTCCTCGACATCGCCGAGGCCGACTGGGATGCCGTGATCGGCGTCAACCTCAAGGGTGCCTTTCTCGTCGCCCAGGCCGTCGCGCGCGAGATGGCCAGGAGCGGCGGCGGCGCGATCGTCAACATGAGCTCGGTCAACGGTGTCACCGCGATCCCGAGCATCGCCAGCTACAACGCGAGCAAGGGCGGCATCGACCAGCTGACGCGCGCAATGGCGCTCTCGCTCGCGGACCGCGGCATCCGCGTCAACGCGGTCGCGCCCGGGACGATCGCGACCGAGCTCGCGCAGCGGGCGGTCCTCGGCAGCGCCGAGGCGAAGTCGCGCATCCTGAGCCGCACGCCGCTGCGCCGGCTCGGCGATCCGGCCGAAGTCGCGGCCGTCTGCGCCTTCCTCGCCAGCGACGCCGCCAGCTACATGACCGGCGAGATCGTCTACGTCGACGGCGGCCGCCTCGCCCTCAACTACACGATGCCGCCTGCGACGCCGACGTCGTCGCCCTGACCGATCGTCACGCCGCCGCGGCGGCGGCGACGCGTGGCAACGGCGCGGTCTCGCGGATCGGCAGGTGGATCAGCGCCGCGCCGGCGGCGAGAACGATGTCGGCGTACCACATCCAGTCGTAGCTGCCGGTCCACTCGAACGCCTTGCCGCCGAGCCAGGCACCGAGGAAGCCGCCGAGCTGGTGCGAGAGCATGACGAAGCCGAACAGCGTCGCCATGTGCGCCGTGCCGAAGAACTTGGCGACGAGCCCCGCGGTCGGCGGCACCGTCGACAGATACGTCAGGCCGATCACGGCGGCGAAGACGAGCACGACCGCTTCGGTCTTGGGTGCGAACAGGAAGATCAGCACGGCAACGCCGCGCGACGCGTAGATCAGCGCCAGCAGCGACTTCATGCGCCAGCGGCCGACCGCCCAGCCGATCGCGAAGCTGCCGACGATATTGAACAGGCCGACGACCGCGAGCGCCCATGCGCCGACCGCCGGCGGCAGCTGGCATGCCGCGACGACTCCCGGCAGGTGGGTGGCGATGAAGGCGACGTGGAAGCCGCAGACGAAAAAGCCCGCGGCGAGGAGCAGGTAGCCCGGCGTCCGCAGGGCGCGGCGGATCGCCTCGCGCGTCGTCTCCGGGCGCGCCGTCGTCGCTGTCGCCGCGGCCGCGGCTTGCGCCGCGCTGCCGCGCAGCAGCCACGCCGCGGGCAGCGCGAGCAGGACGATCGCGGCCATGCTCTGGATCGCCACCGCCCAGCCGGCGATCGCAGTAATGCCTTGCGCAATCGGCACGAAGATGAACTGGCCGAACGAACCGCCGGCGTTGACGATGCCGGTCGCGATGCCGCGGCGCGACGGCGGCGTCAATCGCGCCGTCGCCGCCAGCAGCACCGAAGGACCCGCGAGGCCGGCGCCGCCGGCCGCGAGAACGCCGATCGCGACGATGAGGCCGAGCGTCGTCGACATCAGGGGAATGAGAGCGGTGCCGAGGCAGACGAGGACCAGCCCGACGAGCAACACGCGGCCGGCACCATAACGGTCGGCGACGATGCCCGCGACCGGCTGCGTCAATCCCCACCACAGCTGGCCAACGCCGAACGCAAGGCTGATGCTCGCCAGGCCGAGGCCGGTGGTCGAGTTGATGACGCTGAGGAAGAGCCCCATCGACTGCCGCGCACCCATCGTCACCGCGAAGATTCCGCCCGCGCCAAGCACGACGAGCGCGAATGGAATCGCCGCGCGGGGCGGGCGCGCGGCGGCGATGGCGGCATCAGGCATCGGAGGTCTCTGGTTCGGACAAGGTGGCGAGGCAGCCGTCGAGGAGCGCGTGCAGCGCCGCGACGCGATCGCTGCCGAGCCGATCGTTGAGAGCGAGCTGCGCCCGCTTCCAGGCGCGCTGCGCCTCGGCACGCTTGGCGCTGCCGCGCGCCGTGAGGACCACGAGGCGCGAACGGCCGTCGGCACCCGGGCCGACCCTGACCCAGCCGTGCTCGATCAAAGGCTGGAGGTTTCGCGTCAGCGTCGACGGATCCATCGCCATCGCCGCGGCGAGATCGCTCGGCCGCACCGCGCCGAGCCGCTCGATCTGCGACAGTAGCGAGTACTGGGTCGTCTTCAGGCCGCACTCGCTGACGACGTGGTCGTAGTGCTGGCTGACGCGGCGCGTCAGCTGGCGCAGCTTGAGGCTGGTGCAGCCGCGTGGTACGAGGGGGTCCTCGGTGGGCATCGGAAGATTGTAGCTACAATTGTTGGACCGGACAGGAGTCACCGATGCCAGAACGATCCGAAGCTGCCATCGACCGGCTCGCCGAATGGCGGGCCTTCGACGACGCCGTGCGTGCGAGCGGAGTCCGGTTTGGCGTCGCCACCCCCGAGCAAGCCGCCGGCAAGTCCGGGCTGCAAATGTTCCAGGCGATGCTTGCCGGCCAATGGCCGGCGCCGCCGATCTCGCAGACGCTCGACTTCACCCTCGCCGAGGCCGAGCACGGGCGCGTCGTCTTCCAGGGCAGGCCCGGCTTCGCGCACTACAACCCGATGGGAATCGTCCACGGCGGCTGGTTCGCGACGCTGCTCGACTCGGCCCTCGGTTGCGCCGTCGCATCGACCCTGCCGGCCGGGAAGGCGTACACGACGGCCGAGCTCAAGGTCAACATCGTCCGCCCGCTCACCGACAAGGTGCCGTTCGTTCGTGCCGAGGGCCGGATCATCCACGGCGGCGGGCGGATGGCGACCGCCGACGCGCGCCTGACGGGCAGCGACGGCAAGCTGTACGCTCACGGTTCGACAACGTGCTTCATCTTCGACGCGAAATGAGCCTCGGCGCTGACATGAGACTTCTCCACACCATGCTGCGGGTCGGCGACCTGCAGCGCTCGATCGACTTCTACACGCGAGTGATGGGGATGCGGCTGCTGCGCCAGACCGAGCGCCCCGAGCAGGGCTACTCGCTCGCCTTCGTCGGCTACGGATCGAACCCCGAGCAGGCCGAGATCGAGCTGACCTACAACCATGGCGTGAAGTCGTACGAACTCGGCACCGCGTACGGCCACATCGCGCTCGGCATGCCCGACATCCGCTCCGCCTGCGAGAGGATCCGCGCCGGCGGCGGCGCGGTGACGCGCGAGCCGGGGCCGGTCAAGGGCGGGACGACGATGATCGCCTTCGTCGCCGACCCCGACGGCTACAAGATCGAGTTGATCGAGCGCGACGGCTGACGGCGCGGCGAAGCGGCGGCACTAGCGTCGCGCGAGCGCCGCAGCGTCGCGTGCCAGCCGCTCGATCCGCGGCCAGTCGGCGGCGGCGATCGCATCGGCGGGCGTCAGCCACGAGCCGCCGACGACGGCGACGTTGGCGAGCGCGAGGTACTCGGGCGCCATCGAGGCATCGATGCCCCCGGTCGGACAGAACACGATGTCGGCGAACGGGCTCGCCCAGGCCTTCAGCATCGCCGTCCCGCCGGCGGCGGCGGCGGGGAAGAACTTGAGCAGGCGAAAGCCTGCATCGCTGGCCAGCATCACCTCGCTCGCGGTCGCGACGCCGGGCAACAACGCGAGATCGAGGGCCCGGCACGCGGCGGCAACTGCCGGCGACCAGCCCGGGCTGACGGCAAAGCGCGCGCCGGCGGCGTGCGCCGCGCGCGCGTCGGCGTCGCTGCGCACCGTGCCGGCGCCGACGATCGCTTCCGGCACCGCGCGCGCGATCGCCTCGATCGCAGGCAGCGCCGCCGCCGTCCGCAGTGTCACTTCGAGGACGCGGATACCGCCGGCGACGAGCGCTCGCGCAAGCGGGACGGCGTCGTCGGTGCGCTGCAGGACGATGACCGCGATCACCGGAGCAGGCGCCGCCAGCGTCAGCGGATCGAGCGACTGCTGCATTGCCTTTCTGTCCAGAACCCGGCCGGCCACGCGACGATCGGCGCCGCCGCCAGCTCAGCGCATCACCACCTCGACCCGCTTCGCGTCCGCCGCCGAGATGGCTCCGGGCGGCAGCTGCGAGATCTCGATCGTCATCCGGCCGAGCGGCACTCCGCTCTGCTCGAGGGTCTGCCGCACGACCTGCGTGCGCTGCCGCGCCAGGTCGAAGTGTCCGACCTCGGTCTTGGACAGGATTCCGATGCTGTGGCGCTGCGTCTGGGCGGTCGTCGCGAGCTTGCGGACTTTCGCCGCCTGATCCTCCGAGAGGCTCGCGGAGGCCGACGCGAAGGCGATCTGGTTCGGCAAATCGGCCGCTTCCGCGGCGCCCGATCCCACCGGAGCGGTCGCCGCGGTCAGCGGCGCGGCGGTCTCGGGCGTTGCATCGGCAGGAGTGGCCTGGTCGGGCGTCGGCGCGCGCGACCGCAATCCGGCGAGCACGAATCCTGCAATGGCGATGACGATCAGCACTGCCACCGCGAACTTCGCCGCGGTACGTGAAGAATTGCGCAGTGGCGGCGGTCTTCGATCGTCCATGTCTGTTCCGGATTTTTCTGCGACCGATTCTAGTTGGCGATGACTGCACCATTTGCACCGCATGCAGGCGCGCGCGACCCGGCGCGACTACTCGATCACACGCTCGCCGCCTGGAACGGCCGCGGCGATGTCTGGGTGTTCGGCTACGCGTCGCTGATCTGGCGGCCCGAGTTCGAGGCGGTCGAGGAACGGCCGGCGACCGTGCACGGCTGGCATCGCGCCCTCGCGATGCGCTCGCGCATCAACCGCGGCACGCCGGAACGTCCCGGCCTCGTCTTTGCCCTCGTCCCCGGCGGCTCGTGCCGCGGCCGCGCCTATCGGATCGAGAGGACGCACGTCGAATCGGAGCTCGGGCGCCTGTGGGCGCGCGAGATGCCGTCTGGCGTCTACGATCCGAGGTGGCTCGCGTGCCGAACGCCCGAAGGAATCGTCCGCGGCCTCGCGTTCACGCTCAGCCGGCGCAGCCCGAGCCACACCGGCGAGCTTCCCGAAGGCGAGCTGCTCGACATCTTCAGGACTGCAAACGGCCGCTACGGCAGCACGCTCGCATATCTCGTCGAGACCGCCCACTCGCTGCGCAGCTGCGGTATCCACGACCGCGACGTCGAGCGACTCGTCGCGCTCGCCCGCCGCCACGCGTTGACCGCGTGAGCGCTGTGTTCCGTCGCTAGCGCCGCGCTGCCGCAGCGGCGCCGCTCGCGCCCGGTGGCGACGCCGCGGCATTGCGCCGCAGGGCCTCGAGATCGTCCTCGGTGTCGATGTCGACCAGGATGCCGGTGTCGTCGAGCTCGACCGGAAACGCCGGGTAGCGGGCAACGATCCGGCGCGCACCTTCGTCGCCGACGAGCGCCGTGAGCTCCGGATAGAGCTCGGCGGCGAAGCCGACCGGGTGGCCGCGACGGCCGCGGTGCTGGGCGAACGCGATGGCGTGGTGCTCGATCGCACGCGCAACGGCGACGAGCGTCGTCGGCTGGATCAGCGGCATGTCGCCGGGCAACACCAGCCAGCCGCTCGAGTCGGGGCAGGCTCTGACGCCGGCAGCGATCGACACACCCATGCCGAGCAGGTTCGCGCCGTCCGACCCGACCTCGGCCAGGACGACGACATCACGCGCGGCGACGCTGCTGCGCGCGACGTCGACGAAGGGGGTCGTCGTGACAACGACCGTGCGCAGATGGCTGGCGATCGCGCTTGCGAGCGTCTGCGCGAGCACGGTCGAGTCGCCGAGCGGCTGCGCGAGCTTGTGGTGGCCGGCGCCGAAGCGCGAGCTTCGACCGGCGGCGAGAACGACCAACGTGGGTTGGGCTGCCATGCGTCGAGGATGGAAGAGCAGCATCGATTGAGGAAGTGGGAGGTCTACGTAAGGCCTTCCCCCAACGGCGGCAGCGCTCGCAATACCTGCGCCGACTGCAGGGCTTCGTTCCTATACTCGTCCGATGACCGACATCGCGGCGCTGCGCAAGAGCTACGAGCTGGCCGAACTCGATGAAACCGCCTCGTCGGCCGACCCGATGCAGCAGTTCGAGCGCTGGCTCGAGGAGGCGATCGCCGCGCAACTGCCCGAGCCGAACGCGATGACGCTGGCGACGGTCGGCGCCGACGGCCGGCCGTCGACGCGGGTCGTCCTCATCAAGGCCGTCGATCCGCGCGGCATCGTCTGGTACACGAACTACCAGAGCAGGAAGGGTCGCGAGCTCGCGGTCCATCCGTTCGCGGCGCTGCAGTTCCACTGGGTCGAGCTCGAGCGCGTCGTCCGCATCGAAGGTGCCGTCGAGCTGGTGACGGCGGCCGAGTCGGACGCCTATTTCGCATCGCGGCCACTCGATTCACGGATCGGCGCCTGGGCGTCGCCGCAGAGCGAGGTGATCGCGTCGCGCGCGACCCTGCTCGCCAACGCCGCGCGCTACGGTGCGAAGTTCATGCTGAAGCCGCCGCGGCCGCCGCACTGGGGCGGCTACCGCCTGCGACCCGAGTCATGGGAGTTCTGGCAGGGGCGCAAGTCCCGCCTCCACGACCGGTTGCGCTATCGCCGCGACGGCTCCGCGTGGCTGCGCGAGCGACTGGCGCCCTGAGCGGCGTCGGTCAGGGCTCGCCGGCCCAGTAGTCGAGGTCTTCGCCGCGACGCGACATGCGAGCGAAGGCCGGCTTGCCCGGCGGGCCGCTCATCGCCAGGACCTTGTCCGAGTCCGGATACTCGACGATCTCCGGCCGCTCCTGGGTGCTGATCGACAGGTACTTGAGCGGCGCATCGGAGGTGTTGACGATCTGGTGCGGATAGTCGGGGCCGGCGGGCAGGAAGGCGACGTCGCCCGCCTTCAGCTCGAGCATCTCTCCGGCGACGCGCAGCGCACCGCGACCTTCGAGGACGACAAAGGCCTCCTCCTGCGCGTGGTGCAGGTGGTAGGGGCAGCCGCGCATTCCCGGCGCGACGATGTCGACGCTGATGCCGAGCGCGCGCGCCGCCGTTCCGGTCCCGAGCCGGCCGCAGAGGGTGTCGTAGAGCGGCGGCCGCGATTCGCGCTCCTTCGGCAGCTCGTCGATGTTGCGGATCAGCTGCTCGCGCAGCGTGCGTGCCCGTTCGTTCATGACGTCCTCGCGGGTGACGAATGAAACCGCCATCATGCCGCTTGCCAACGGACACAGGACCGGCGCCGACCCTCCGGCACAATCGCGGCCGCCGCTTCGGCCGTACGACCCTCCGCACCCCGTGAACAGCCTCTTCGTCTCGCTCGGCATCGAGTCGTGGAAGCCCGTGCTCGCGGCGCTCATGCTGCCGCCGGTGCCGTTTCTGCTCCTGGTCCTGATCGGTGCCCGCCTCCTGCTGCCACGGCGCGGCCTCGGCTGGTTCGTGATCGTCATCGGCGTCGCGCTGCTGTGGACGTCGGCGTGCACCGGCGCGGCGCGCCTGCTGAGCCACGCCTTGCTGCAGCCGCCCGCAGCACTCGGCTTCGACCGCGTGCGCGAGCTGCGCGCGGAGGTGGCGGCGAAAAAGCCGCTCGCGATCGTCGTTCTCGGCGCCGGCGTCGAGCCGTTCGCCCCGGAATACGGCGTCAGCAGCCTGCAGGCGGCGTCGCTCGAGCGGCTGCGCTACGGCGTCTGGCTGGCCGGGCAGACCGGTGCGCCGCTCGCCTTCAGCGGCGGCGTCGGCTGGGCGCAGCAAGGATCCACGGCCGAGGCGCGGGTCGCCGCGAAGATCGCCGCCGACGAGTTCGCCAGACCGATCCGCTGGGTCGAGGCCGAATCGAGCGACACCCGCGAGAACGCCGCCAAGACGATGGCGCTGCTCAAACCCGCCGGCATCGATCACATCATCCTCGTCACCGACGGCTACCACATGGCGCGCGCGATGCGCGCCTTCACCCACGCCGCCGGGCCCGATGTCCGGATCGAGGCGGCGCCGATGGATCTGGCCACCCGTCTCGAGACGCCGACGCTCGAGTGGCTACCGAGCTCGGACGGTTTTCGCGACGTGCGCCGGCTCGTGCGCGAGCTCGCCGGCCTCTACGCCGGCGCCTGAGCGCAGCGGCCGCGACGGCGATGGCCTGGCGCGGCACGCTCGCCCTCGACTACCGCGAGCGCGACGGCCGCACGATCGTTCGCGACCGCCACGACGGACCGCTGCGCGTCCTGCGCGCCTTGCATCCGGAAGGCGGCATCTGCCACAGCGTGCTCGTCCACCCACCGGGTGGCATCGTCGGCGGCGACACGCTCTCGATCGCGATCTCGCTTGCTGCGGGCGCCCATGCCCTGATCACGACGCCGGGTGCGACGCGCTTTTATCGCAGCGCCGGCGCCGAGGCCTCGCAGTCGCTCGAGGTCGTCGCCGCGGCAGGCAGCCGCGTCGAGTGGCTGCCGCTGGAGACGATCGCCTACAGCGGCTGCGAGGCGAGCAACCGGATGCGTTTCGACCTCGCCGCCGGCGCGGAGACGATCGGCTGGGATGTCACTGCCCTCGGCCTGCCGGCATCCGAGCTGCCGTTCGCGGCCGGCCGCTTCGCGCAGTCGATCGAGCTGCCCGGCCGCTGGCTCGAGCGCGCGACCATCGCCGCCGCAGACGCCCGGCTGCTCGATTCGCCGCTCGGCTGGGGCGGCCGCCGCGTGCTGGCGACGATGTGGTTCGCGAGCGGCGATGCGCTCGCCGCGGCGCGTCGCGAGGCGCTGCTCGCGGCGGCGCGCGAGCTCGCGCGCGGGCATCCGCTCGCCGCGACAAGCGGTGCGACGGCACCCCACGACGACGTCGTCGTCGTCCGCGCGCTCGCCGATCGCGTCGAGCCGGCGATGGCGCTGCTGCGGGACATTTGGCGCGTCTGGCGGCCGATTGCCTGGGGACTCGAGGCGACTCTGCCGCGCGTGTGGACGACCTGAGCCCAGGCGCGAATCGGGCTCGACACACGGCCGTATGATCGACGCGTCTCGCCGATCTGGCACCGCTCTTGCGGTTCGGCTGCATCGTCTCCTCTTTCCCAGCCCCCGACGCCGATGGACCTGACGCCGCGCGAGAAGGACAAGCTCCTCGTCTTCACAGCCGCCCTGCTCGCCGAGCGGCGGCGCGCCCGCGGCCTGAAGCTCAACCACCCCGAGGCGGTCGCGCTGATCAGCGCCGCGATCCTCGAAGGGGCGCGCGAGGGCAAGAGCGTGGCCACGCTGATGAGCGAGGGCAAGGCCGTCCTGACGCGCGACGATGTCATGGAAGGCATCGCCGAGATGATTGCGGACATCCAGGTCGAGGCGACCTTCCCCGACGGCACCAAGCTGGTGACCGTGCACCAGCCGATCGCATGACGCTTCAGGGAGCCCGCATGGTCCGTCCGCTTCGCATCGCCATCGCCCTCGCGGGGTCGTCCTGCGCCCTGCCCGCGCTTGCGCACTTCACGAGCTCGGCGACGCCGCACTGGCACGCCGGCGACATCTGGGGCGTCCTCGCTGTCGTCGTGCTGACCGCGATCGCAGCATGGATCGACCGGCGCTCTCGATGACCCCCGGCGAGCTGCTCCTGGCGCCCGGCGATCACGAGATCAACACGGGGCGGCGGACGGCGACGCTGACCGTGCAGAACAGCGGCGACCGCCCGATCCAGGTCGGTTCGCACTACCACTTCGCCGAGACCAACGCGGCGCTCCGCTTCGACCGCGACGCCGCCCGCGGCATGCGGCTCGACATCGCGTCGGGCACCGCGGTGCGCTTCGAGCCCGGGCAGCAACGCACGGTGCGGCTGGTGGCGCTCGCTGGCGACCGCCGCGTCTACGGTTTTCGCGGCCTCGTCCAGGGCAGCCTCGGATGACGACGATCTCGCGCCGCGCATATGCGGAGATGTACGGGCCGACGATCGGCGACCGCATTCGCCTTGCCGATACCGGGCTCGTCGTCGAAGTCGAGGACGACTACACGCTGCGCGCCGGCGGCTACGGCGAGGAGGTGAAGTTCGGTGGCGGCAAGACGATCCGCGACGGCATGGGCCAGAGCCAGCGCGTCGCCGCCGAGGTCGCCGACACCGTGATCACGAACGCGCTCGTGATCGACCACTGGGGCATCGTCAAGGCCGACGTCGCGATCAAGTCGGGCCGCATCGCCGGCCTCGGCAAGGCCGGCAATCCCGACGTCCAGCCGGGAGTCGACATCGTCATCGGCCCGGGCACCGAGATCATCGCCGGCGAGGGAATGATCCTGACCGCGGGCGGCGTCGACTCGCACATCCACTTCATCTGCCCGCAGCAGATCGAGGCGGCGCTCGCGAGCGGGGTGACGACGATGCTCGGCGGCGGCACCGGCCCGGCGACGGGAACCTTCGCGACGACGTGCACGCCGGGGCCGTGGCACCTCCACGCGATGCTGCAGGCGGCCGAGGCATTTCCGATGAACCTCGGCTTCATGGCCAAGGGCAATGCCAGCCTGCCGGCAGCGCTCGACGAGCAGGTCGAGGCGGGCGCGTGCGGCCTGAAGCTGCACGAGGACTGGGGCACGACGCCGGCGGCGATCGACAACTGCCTCGCGGTCGCCGAGCGCCACGACGTGCAGGTGACGATCCACACCGACACGCTCAACGAATCGGGATTCGTCGAGGACACCGCGGCGGCGTTCAAGGGCCGCGCGATCGCGACCTTCCACACCGAAGGCGCGGGCGGCGGCCACGCGCCCGACATCATCAAGCTCGCGGGCCTCGCCAACGTGCTGCCGTCGTCGACCAACCCGACCATGCCGTACACGGTCAACACGGTCGACGAGCACCTCGACATGCTGATGGTCTGCCATCACCTCGACCCGTCGATCGCCGAGGATCTCGCCTTCGCCGAGAGCCGGATCCGCAAGGAGACGATCGCCGCCGAGGACGTGCTGCACGACCTCGGCGTGTTCTCGATGATGTCGAGCGACAGCCAGGCGATGGGTCGCGTCGCCGAGGTGATCGTGCGCACCTGGCAGGCGGCCGACAAGATGAAGGCGCAGCGCGGCTGGCTCGCGCCCGAGCAGGGCGTCGCCGTCGCGCCTTGCGCGCGCGAGTCGCGCAACGACAACTTCCGCGTCCGCCGTTACCTCGCCAAGTACACGATCAACCCGGCGAAGGCGCAGGGCATCGCGCACGAGGTCGGCTCGATCGAGCCGGGCAAGCTCGCCGACCTCGTGCTCTGGAAGCCGGCGTTCTTCGCCGTCAAGCCTTCCCTCGTCATCAAGGGCGGGATGATCGCGATGGCGGCGATGGGCGACCCGAGTGCGTCGATCCCGACCCCGCAGCCGGTCCACTTCCGGCCGATGTTCGGCGCCTACGGCCCGGCCCTCGCGCGTTCGTGCGTCAACTTCGCCTCCAAGGCGTCGATCGATGCCGGCATCGCCGACAAGCTCGGACTCTCGCGCCCGCTCAGTGCGGTGCGCGGCACGCGCTCGATCGGCAAGACCGACATGGTGCTCAACGGCGCGACACCGAAGATCGACGTCGATGCGCAGACCTACGAGGTTCGCGCCGACGGCGTCCTGCTGACCTGCGAGCCGGCATCGGTGCTGCCACTCGCACAGCGCTACTTCCTCTTTTAATGCGGCCTCGCGCCGCACGCGCATGCCGCCGCTGCTCGTCACCAGCAAGCTGATCGCCGCCGGCCGCGGCCTCGCGCCCGCGCTGCTGCGCCGCGCGCCGACGCTCGCGCTCGACTGGGACACGCGCCAGAAGAGCCGCTTCGAGGCAGTCGATTCAAGCGGACGCCGGATCGGCGTATTCCTGCCGCGCGGCGCGTTCGTCCGCGGCGGCGACGTCCTCGTCGCCGAGGACGGCTCGCTGATCGTCGTCGCGGCGCTCGCACAAGCGGTGCTCGTCGTCACCGCGGCGCCGGCGTCACGCGAGCCGCGTCTGGACCTGCTCCGCGCTGCCTACCACCTCGGCAACCGCCACGTCCCGCTCGAAGTGCACGCCGATCGGCTCATCCTCGAGGCCGACCACGTCCTCGCCGCGCTGCTCGCGCGGATGGGCCTCGAAGTCGCCGCGACGAGCGTTCCGTTCGAGCCCGAAGCGGGCGCCTACGATGCGGCGGCGACTGGTGCCCATGCTCACGCCCACGCGAGCGAGGCCCATGCGCACGGACTCGGCGACCACGACGCGCCGCACGAGGCTGCGCGGTGATCGCCCCACGACGTGGCGATCGAGCACCGCGGCGCACGCCGTTGCAGCCCCGGCGCAGCATCGCCCACCGGCGCCGCGATGCGGACGCGCCGCTCGGCACCGCGGCCCTGCTGCAGCTGATCCGACTGGCGTCGCCGAGCCTGCCGGTCGGCGGCTTCAGCTATTCGGAGGGGATCGAGGCGGCGGTCGAAGCATCGCTGGTGCGCGACGAGGCGAGCGCACGGTCGTGGCTGCTCGACCAGCTCGAGCTCGGCATCGGACGCAGCGAGCTTCCGGTGACGGCGCGCGCCCTCGCGGCATGGCGGCGCGACGACCGCAAAGCCGTCGTTAGGTGGAACGACTGGTTCGCGACGACGCGCGAAACGAGCGAGCTGCGCCGCCAGACCGAGCAGATGGGACGCTCGCTGGCGATCTGGCTGCGCCAGGGCGATGCTGGCGATGCGCGCGTCGCCGCCCTCGAAGCGCTGACGCCGGCGCCGACGTGGCCGATCGCATTCGCCCTCGCCGCCGCCGGTAGCGCAGCCGGCCCGCGCGCGGTGCTCGCGAGCCTGGCCGCCGGCTGGGCCGAGAACACGACGCAGGCGGCGCTGAAGGCGGTGCCGCTCGGCCAGGCGGCGGCGCAACGCATCCTCGCCGCGATCGCCGCCGCGATTCCGGCCGCGGTCGACCGGGCGCTCGCCATGGCGGCCGCCGAAATGCAGGCGTTCGCGCCGATGCTCGCGATCCTTTCAGCGAAGCACGAAGAGCAGTACTCGCGCCTGTTCCGCTCGTGACCCCTTTTGCCCCCACTCCTCCGCTGCCGCCACCATGAGACCCTTGCACGACATCGCGCGCCGGACCCGCACCCTGCCGCCCTTGCGCGTCGGCGTCGGCGGCCCGGTCGGCTCGGGCAAGACGACGCTGGTCGAGATGCTTTGCAAGACGATGCGCGACCGCTACGACCTCATCGTCGTCACCAACGACATCTACACCAAGGAAGACCAGCGCCTGCTCACCGCCTGTGGCGCTCTCGACGCCGAGCGCATCATGGGCGTCGAGACCGGCGGCTGCCCGCACACCGCGATCCGCGAGGATGCGTCGATCAACCTCGAGGCGATCGACCGCATGCTGGAAAGGTTCCCGGACGCCGACATCGTCTTCGTCGAGAGCGGCGGCGACAACCTGGCGGCGACGTTCAGCCCCGAGCTCTCGGACCTGACGATCTACGTCATCGACGTCGCCGCGGGCGAGAAGATTCCGAGGAAGGGCGGCCCGGGGATCACCAAGAGCGATCTCTTCGTCATCAACAAGACCGACCTCGCGCCGCACGTCGGCGCCAGCCTCGACGTGATGCGCGCCGACACGCTGCGCATGCGCGGCGCGAAGCCGTTCGTGATGACCAACCTGAAGACGCGCGACGGCCTGGCCGAGGTCGTTGCGTTCATCGAGCAGCGCGGCATGCTCGCGCCGGCGGACGCGGCGCCGCGCTGACTCGGCCCAGCGTCACCGCCGGCCGCGGCAGCGCGTGTCGCCGCCTTCCCGGCCACGAGCGACGCGGTTGAAGGGCATTTCCCGGCCGACAGCCGGCACGCCACCACCACCGGCGCTGCGCAGAATTTCGGCTGCTAGAGCGAGGACGTCATGGGCTTTACGGTGCTCTTCCTGTTGCTCCTGGTGACCGCGGGCTGGTGGTTGCACAGCCGCTGGTCGGCACTGCGCGACGCGCAGGCGGCGCGGCGCGAGGCCGAGCTGATGGTCGTCTTCGAGGCGCGCTCGAAGATCAAGCCTGTCGTCGCGACGCCGGCGGCGAGCGATTTCTATCCGACCTTGCCCGAGCAAGACGCCTCCCCGCTGAGGGCGGTACCGCAATCGGCGAGGCGCTCCGCGGCCGAGTGATCGCGGTTGCTGCAGAGGCGACGACGCCAGCGTCGTCGGTGGCCCGCCAAACCGCAGGCGTGCAGGGCAGAGCCGCCTAGGCTCAGGTCATGAGCTGCATCGAACGCGCACTCGTGCCCCACGAGAAGTCGACTTCGAGCCGCGGCTCGAACTCGATGCTCGCGCAGACGCAGGGCGACGCAGCGACGACCGGCACGACATGCGCGAAGACGTGCACCTTGCCGCAGCCGGTGCAACGCCACGACGAGCTGCGCGCGAAGAATCCAGCGCTTTGAGCCGGCGTCATCACGAGGCCGGTCTCGCCGAAGAGGGCGTCGATCGCGTCGGGGGACAGGGACCCGTTCGGCGGAGCCTCGAGCGAACGCCCTCGCAGCGCGAGCACCGACTGGCTCCACTGCAACACCGCCTCGCGCGCCGCCTCGATTCGTCCCATGTCGTTTCCCTCGCTGCCCGACACGATAGCTCGTGCGGTAGCAATCGGGGAGCCTTGACGGCCGGCGACCCCGTGCTCAGGGGGGCACGAACCCGACGAACGGCGGCTCGTAACCCGCGTGTATCGGCGCCGCTTCAATCGGGCAAAGGCCGCTCTGCGCGGTGCCGCCTGCCTACACTGCCGCCCGGGACGACCGCCGCCGAAGGTCCCGAGAGCTGGCACTCCTACGCGCGGACGTTGCATGGGGTGGCGCTCGCCGCGGCGAGGCCGCCGAGCCCGGCGCTGATCGGCGAGCTCGTCGGCGAGATGACCGCGAGCCTCGGCGCCTCGGCCGGCCTGGTCGCGGTCTTCACCGACGAGAAGCAGGCGCGCGTGCGGACGATGGCCGCGCTCCTTGATGGCAGTCCGCTGGCGCCGTTCGAGTACGCGCTCGCGGGAACGCCTTGCGAGCAGGTCGTCTGCCCCGACTTGCGGCACGTCGAGCGCGGGCTGGCGAAGAAATTTCGCGGCGGCAGCCTGTTCGCCACCGAGGGGATGGACTCGTACGCGGCGTACCCGCTCTGCGACAGCCAGGGCGAGCGGCTCCGCCTGCTCGCGGCGATGGACCGCGAGCCGTTCGCCGACGTCGCACTCGCCGAAGCTGTCCTCAAGATGATCGGCAGCCGGATCGCCACCCGAGCTCGAGCGCTCGACGACCGAGGGCCTGTTCGAGGCCAGCAGCAAGGGAGTGCCGATCACGGCGATGGAGTACGAGCTTCTGCGCGTGTTCCTGGCGAGCCCGAACCGCGTGCTGTCGCGCGATCAGCTGCTGATGAAGACGCGCAACCGCCAATGGGAGCCGTTCGATCGCTCGATCGACATCCGGATCGGCCGCCTGAGGAAGAAGATCGAGCCCGATCCTGCGGCCGAGCCCCGCTGCATCCGCACCGAGCGCAACGCCGGCTACATGGACGTTCCGGACTAGGACGCGCGCGCCCGATACGAGCGCAACCAGCCAAGACCGCTCGACGTTGCCGCCCTCGGCCGGTATTCGCAACCGATCCAGCCGTCCCAGGCGAGCGCATCGACGACATCGAACAGGTAGGCGTAGCGCAGCTCGCCGAGGTCGGGCTCGTGGCGCTCGGGAACGCCGGCGATCTGCAGATGGCCGACGCGGCCGGTCGGCAGATAGCGGCGCAGCTTGGTCGCGACGTCGCCCTCGACGATCTGGCAGTGGTAGAGATCCATCTGCACCTTGAGATTCGGCGCCCCGACGTCGGCGACGATGGCATGCGCCTCGTCCTGGCGGTTGAGGAAATAGCCCGGGATGTCACGCGTGTTGATTGGCTCGATCAGGACGTCGATGCCAGCGGACTCTGCGCGTCGCGCCGCCCAGGCGAGATTGGCGAGGTAGACGGCACGCATCGACGAGCGACTCTGCGGCGACGTCGCGAGCCCCGCCATGACGTGCAGGCGCGGGCAGGCGAGCGCCGTTGCGTAGTCGAGGCCGCGATCGATCGCGCTGCGGAACTCGTCCTCGCGGCCAGGCAACGCCGCGATGCCGCGTTCACCGGTGGCGAAATCGCCCTCCGCGGCGTTGAAGAGCACCTGCTGCAGGCCGTGCTCGGCGAGCACGGAAGCGAGCCGGGCGGAAGGCCATTCGTACGGGAACAGGTACTCGACCGCCTCGAAGCCGTCGGCAGCGGCGGCGGCGAAGCGATCGAGGAACGCGTGCTCCGGATACAGCATCGTCAGGTTGGCGGCGAAGCGCGGCATGGCGTCGATCCTTTCGTGTTCACCAGCGCGCGCCGAAGTGGCGGCGCAGCTCGTCGATCTGCGCCGCCGACAACGGCTCGGGCCGGGGCGTCGTGCCGATCCAGAGACGCGCAGTCTCCTCGAGCTCCTCGAGCACGGCCATCGCAGCGGCCGGCGTCTCGTGCCACACATTCGGGCCGAGGCGCGACAGCATCACGGCGCGGATCGGCGCACCGCCTTGGGTGGCCGCTGCGATTGCCGCGGCGACGCGATCGGCGACCCGCGGATCGCCCGGCCGCGCGTAGGCGACGAGCGGGACGTGGCCGACCTTCATCACGAAATACGGCGTGATCGGCGGCAGCAGATCGTCGCGATCCTCGCTGGCCGGGACGGCGAGGCTGGCGCCGACGAGGTGGCGCGAGTGGGTGTGGATGATCGCGCCCGCTTCGCCGGTCGCCGCGTAGATGCGCAGGTGCAAGGCGATCGTCTTGCTCGGCCGACCGGCGCCCGCCACCGGCGCGCCCGAGCGGTCGACCTTGACGATCGCCTCGGGCGTCAGCTCGCCGAGACAGGCGTCGGTCGCGCTGACGAGCGCGCCGTCGTCGAGGCGCGCGCTCAGGTTGCCGCTCGTGCCGTGCACATAGCCACGCGCGTGGAGCGAGCGGCCGACCCGGCAGAGCTCTTCGCGCAGTTGGGCTTCGTCCATGTCAGGCCACCGCGACGAATGCGCGCGAGAAGAAATCGGTGGCGCCGAAGTTGCCGGACTTCAACGCCAGATGGAGCCCGTCGGGCGCGACGGCGGGCGCCGCGTGGCACCACGGCACGCCAGGGTCGATCTGGGGCCCGATCCGCATCGTATCGACGCCGAGCGCCTGCACGCAAGCGCCCGAGGTCTCGCCGCCGGCGACGACGAGACGGCGCGCGCCGCGCTCGACGAGCGCCTTGGCGACCGCGGCGAGCAGCGCTTCGATCCGCGCGCTGACGTCGTGCGCATTCGCGCCGGCCTGCACGGCAGCGACCGCTGCCGGGGGTGCGGTGCTGTAGACAAGCACCGGGCGCTTCGCCGCGGACGCCCATTCGGCCTCGGCCCAACGCGCGATGTCTTCGACCAGTTCGCGCTCGCCGCCGGCGATCAGGGCCAGGGGATCGACGCGGCGCGCCGCCCCGCCCGCGTCGACGAACGCGGCGACCTGCGCGTTGGACGCTTCCGAGCAACTGCCCGAGACGATTGCCCCGGGCCCGCGCACTGGCGGCAGCGACGCCGCCCCGCCCGCCAGCGCGAGGCCGAAGTTGCGCGGCAGGCCGATCGCGAGCCCCGACCCGGCGCACACCAGCGGCAGCTCGCGCACCGCCTCGCCGAGACGCAGCAGGTCCTCGTTGACGATCGCGTCGGCGATCGCGATCGAGACGCCGGCCGCGCGCAGGGCAGCGAAGCGCTCGCCGATCGCCGCGCTCGAGGCGCCGCTGGTGCGGTGATCGACGAGCCCGACGCGACGCGGCGCGGCGCCTCCGGCGCGCGCCGGCGCGAGCTGCGCCTGCAGGACGCGGACGAGATTCGCATCGGTCATCGGCGTCAATGGATGGTGGCGCATGCCGCTGTCGGACAGCAGCACGTCGCCGACGAAGAGATGACCCTTGAAGACGGTGCGGGCGTTGTCGGGAAACGCCGGCGTCGCGATCGTGAAGGCGCAGTCGAGCTCGTCCATCAGCGCCTCGAGGACCGGGCCGATGTTGCCGCGCGGCGTCGAGTCGAAGGTCGAGCAGATCTTGAAATAGATCTGCGTCGCGCCGCCCGCGCGGAGCCATCGACACGCGGCGAGCGACTGCTCGACCGCGAGCTTCGGCTCGATCGTGCGCGACTTGAGCGCAACGACGACGGCGTCGGCATCGACCGTAACCGCATCGCGCGGCACTCCGATCGTCTGCATCGCGCGCATGCCGGCGCGAACCAGGTTGTTGGCGAGGTCGGTCGCGCCGGTGAAATCGTCGGCGATGCAGCCGAGCCGGATCGTCATCGCTTGCCCGGCAGCGTGATGCCCGGAAAGATCTTGATCACGGCCGCGTCGTCTTCCTTCGCGAACCCGGCGCTCGATGCCTGCATGAACATCTGGTGCGCGGTGCTCGCGAGCGGCAGCGGAAACTTGGTCGCGCGCGCGGTATCGAGGACGAGGCCGAGGTCCTTGACGAAGATGTCGACCGCAGACAGCGGCGTGTAATCGGCGGCGAGGACGTGCGCCATCCGGTTCTCGAACATCCAGCTGTTGCCAGCGCTGTGGGTGATGACGTCGTAGAGCGCCGCCGGGTCGACGCCTTCGCGCAGGCCGAGCGCCATCGCCTCGGCCGCGGCGGCGATGTGCACGCCGGCGAGCAGCTGGTTGATGATCTTGACCTTGCTGCCGTTGCCGGCGCAGTCGCCGAGACGGTAGACCTTGGCGGCCATCGCGTGCAGGAACGGCGCGGCGATCGCCCACGCCGCGTCGCGCGCGGCGGCCATCACCGTCATCTCGGCCGACGCCGCCTTGGCCGCGCCGCCCGAGATCGGCGCATCGACGTAGAGGAGCCCCTCGGCTTCGACGCGGCGCTCGAAGTCGATCGAGACGTTCGGATCGACCGTCGAGCACATGACGAAGACGCTGCCCGGGCGCATCGCCGCTGCCGCGCCACCCTCGCCTGCCGCGCCGCCGAAGAGCACCGCTTCGGTCTGCGCTGCGTTGACGACGACCGAGACGACGACCTCGCAGCGCGCCGCGAGCTCGGCGACGCTTGTGCACGCTGTTCCGCCGTGCTTCGCGAAGGCAGCGGCAACGCCGGCGCGGACGTCGCAGACGTGGACGTCGGCGCCGGCGCGGCGGAGCGATCCCGCCATGCCTGCGCCCATCGCGCCGAGGCCGATCACGCCGACCCGGCGTGCCGCGATCGAATGCGATGCGTCTGCCACCGGCGCCTCAGAGCGACGACGCTTCGACGCGCAATTGGACCGCCGGCACCGAAGCGACCGAGGGCTTGCCGAGGCGCTCCGCGCGCACGCCGGCGGCGCGGAGGTGCTCGTGGATCGATGCCGCGCGCTTGAGCGCGAGATCCTGGCCGCCCTGGGCATCGGCGGGTGCCGCGATCACGGTGACGTTGGCAAGCGCGAGGCGGTGCAGGCTCTGCGTCATCTTGTCGAGCACGGCGCCGAGCGCCGGCTTGACGGCGCTCTTGCCGGGGTCGAAGCAGAACTCGCGCGGCACTTCGATCGCGATGGCGCCGTCGTCGACCTGGCGGATCCGGACCGGCGTGCCCTTGAACCAGGCGCTCAGCCATTGCCGCTCGACGCTCAGCTGCGCCGGAGCCGCGGCGCGCTGATCGGGAGTCGGCGTCGGCGCGGCACCCGACGGTTGCTCCGAAGCAGGCTGGGTGCTCGTGCAGGCAGCGAGCAGCGCGAGCAGAAGGAGTGTTGCAAGTCTTGTTCGCATGCCGTCGATTCTGCGGTCTTGGCGACGCACGCGTGCTCAGCCGACCGGCTGCGACGACGCAGGCGCGCTGCCGGGCCAGGCCGCGACCCAGCGACGCGCAATCTCGCCGACATCGTCCGCCGCCATCCCGGGTTTGTACAAGCTCGAGCCGATGCCGAAGCCGCTCGCGCCGGCGGCTCGATACGCGGCGATGTTGGCGAGCGAGATGCCGCCGACCGGCAGGACGACGGCCGCCGGATCGAGGACGGCGCGCAACGCCTTCACCGCGGCGGGAGGGATCATCTCGGCAGGGACCAGCTTCAGTCCCGTCGCGCCTTCGCCGAGCGCAGCGTACGCCTCGCTCGCGCTCAGCACGCCGGGCAGGGCGACGATGTCGAGCGCGACCGCTGCGCGAACGACGTCGCGGTCGAAGTTCGGCGCGACGATGAGCCGCGCGCCGGCGGCATGGGCGTCGCGAACTGCGCCCGCCGACAGCACGGTGCCGGCGCCGACAAGCGCGTCGGGAAACGCATCAGCGAGCGCGGCGATGCTGAGCAGCGGCTCGGGCGAGTTGAGCGGGACCTCGAGCATCCGCCAGCCGGCTTCGACGAGGACGGTGCCGATCGCCACCGCCTCGTCAGGGCGGACGCCGCGAAGGACCGCCAGCAGCGGCAGCTCGGCGCAGGCGACGGCGAATTGCTGTACGGCGGTCGTCGTGGCTGTCGTCGTCATCGTGTCTTCCCTTCAAGCTCGCGGCGCCGCCGATCGATCGCCCACAGACCGCGCCAGACCGTGCCCTCGTCGAAGCTGCGCGTCGCCACGCGGCAAAGCGCCAACGCGCGCGCATAGCGGTCGGTCAGCGCCGGCGCGCCGACGAGCGCGACCGCTTCGACGCCTTCGAGCGGCCGACAACGCAACTCGTCGCCGATCACGAGCCCCGACAGATAGCTCGCGAGCGACGCCGCCGGCAGCTCGCCAAAGAGCGACCGCGTGCGGACGCTGAACGCGGCCTGCAGCAGGCCGCAGCCGCCGAGGGAATGACGGACGCCGTCGTCGAACGCTGCGCCGACGAGCTCGTCTTCGGGCTCGGGCGGCATGCTGCGGGCAAGGATCGATTGGCGCCTGAGGAGCGCGTAGACCTCGCCTGTCATCGCGGTGGAGAAGTGGACGAGACGGCCGTTCGCGACCGTCATCCACTTGCAGTGCGTCCCCGGCGAGACGACGACGGCAGAGTCGGTTGCGAGCAACTCGAGGACGCCGAGCACCTTGACCTCCTCGCCGCGAAGGACGTCGGCAACGCCATCGCGTCGGCACGAGACGCCGGGAACGATCGCGATGTCGCGGCCCTCGCGCGATGCCGCACCGAGCGGCCGCAGGTGGGCGACGAAGTCGTCGATCCCCGCCGGGCACGGGACGTAGGCGGCCTCGACCCAGCCTTGCCTGCTGCCGACCATCCCTGCGATCAGGCAGCGGGTGCCGGCAATGTCCATCCAGTCGCCGAATGCGGCCTCGAAGGCGGCGTCGAATCCGGTTCGCTCGACGCTCAGCATGCCGTCTTCGCTCGATCGCTCGTCAACGACGGTGCCCTCGCCGTCGAGCAAGGCGGCGCGCAGGCGCGAGCTGCCCCAGTCGACCGCGACCAGGCGGGTCATCCTTGCGTCCTCATCGACATCGCGAAGGCATCCTAGCCCTGCGTTGCCGATGCCAGCGCGACGGGCGCAGTCTCAGCCACGGCGATGTCGTGCGATTGACTGTACATTTGTACAGTATCCATCACCGCCCCCCAGTTGCCATGAACGCGCCCGCCCTCGAGATCCTGCTCGGCGATCACGACCGCGAGCAGATGCCGCTCTCGCTCGCGACCGAAGGCGTTCTACGCTACGTCTGGCAGAGCGCGTTCGGGCCGATCCTGATCGAGGTGCACGACGGCATCGCGTTCGTGAACGGCGAGCCGGTGATGCCGATCGCAGCCATCGAACGCGGCGATGCCGCATGGGCAGCGTAACCTCGGCAGGAAGCAGGCGAGTCCGGTCGCGGCAACGCGCTCGTCTTCTCCAGAGGAGCCCGCGATGAACACTCCGATCGACTATCTCGATCCCAAGCTGCCGAGCGGGCTGGGCCGGGTGTCGATGCCGATCGTCGAGGCGACGGCGCGATCACTCGACGGCTACGGCCGGCTGATCGATGACCCTGCCGAGTGCAACGTCGAGATCGTCCGCTGGCCGGCGAGCGGGACGCGGCCGATCGACGCCGACACCGGTGATCAGGGCGGAACGACCGAGGGCGTTTTCGTCAGCGAGTGGCGCGGCGACATCCTCTACGGTCGCAACGAGGCGGTCGGCGGCCACTACATCCTCGCCTATGCGACGCAGCCCGAGCACGCGCGCACCGGCCACGACGACGTGCCGCCGCGCATGCTGCTCTGGCACGCGAACTACCACCCCGACGGCGGCCAGCTCTTCTTCCCGCTCGACCAGCGGCCGTTCTACGTCCCGCTCGCGTTGCCCGGCGACGACGTCAAGCCCGAGGACTTCGTGTGCTTTCGCTTCGCCGGCGATCAGGGTCTCTACATCCACCCGGACATCTGGCACGAAGGCGTGTTCGGCCTCGCTGGCACGCAGCGCTTCTTCGACAAGCAAGGCGCCGTCCACGCACGCGTGTCGGTCGACTTCGCGCGCGAGTTCGGTTGTCTGCTCGAAGCGGTGATCTGACAGGCCGCGCGACAGCGAGCGACCTCGGTCCGCTACTGGGTCTGGTGCCAGCCCTGCCGAACCATCGATCTGCTTCTGATCGCATGGCTCTCGGCCGCACGGGCACGGGTCCGGCTCGCGTGCACGCGCTCCGCCCACGGCTGCGCGGCGCGGACTCGGCGGGTCGCCTCGGTGACCTCTGACTGCCACGGCAACGTGTGCGTGATGTGGTTGAGCTGAACGGCGGCCATGAACTCTGGAATGCTGTCACCGGTCCTGTCGATGAAGCCGATGTTGCTGACGACGCCCATCGGGTCGGCCATCGCGAACACGCCGTCGATCGCCTCGACCCAGTCCCAGGCGATGCCGATTCCCGAGGCAGTGCCGCCCCAGATCGTGTGTCCGACGAGTCGGCCGTATTCGTCGCAATCAGCCGACACGGTCGTACCGAGATGGTGCAGGTCGGATGCGATTTCGATTGCGGGCTCGACAGTACGCTCGATAATCGGCCACGCTGCGATCATCCAGGGCTGAAGTTGTTGCATCGTCGTGAGGTTGATGAAGGTGCGAGCCAGTTTTGCGCAAATCCGGGGCGCGAGGGGCTACCCAATCAGGGAGTTGCAAGGGTTCGACGGTGAGGCTAAGAGACTTCCAGGACGTGGCGGATTCCACCGACATGCAGACGCTTGAAACGCGTCTGGTACGGTTCGCCAATGAGCTCGGCTTCGGCATCATCTCCGGCGCTCTCATCCTCGAACACGGAGCCGGACGAGTGAGCTCCATTCCTTTCGGAAATATTCCCGAAGCCTACAAGGCAACGTCCGAAAGCGACGCACGGGGCAAGCGTGACCCGGTGATGCACCGTCTCAAGCGACTGTCGACTCCTTTCGTGTACGACCAGTCCACGTACGTCAACGAGGACGCCGCAGACATCTGGGAGGTGCAGGCGTTCTTCGGCTACAAGACCGGAATCGCGATGGCACTCCATCTGCCCGGGGGCAAGCACTTTCTCATGGGCGTCGACCGGGACGAGCCACTCCCAGGCGACGAGATGCTGCTGACGCGGATGATGGCCGACCTGCAGTTGCTTGCGGTGCATGCACAGGAGACCACGATTCGCCTGCTCGTACCCGAATCGGTCGAGGTTCAATATCTACCGAGACTCACGGAACGAGAACTCGAGATATTGAGGTGGACGGCGGAAGGAAAAAGCGCTTGGGCGGTGGGCCAGATCCTGAGCATCAGCGAACACAACGTGAAGTACCACATCAAGAGGATCTTGATGAAGCTGGCCGTCGGGTCCAAGCACCAGGCAGCAGCGAAGGCCAAGTCCCTCGGGCTCATCTAGCACGACTTCCGACGGGAATCAAGTCTTCACTGGGGTAGTTCGCGCGCACAAGCACACGGTGATCAAATCCTCGAATCGAGTCGTTCGGCTCGTTTCCTGGAGATTCCAATGTTTGCGCTCATCTTCGAGGTGTTGTTTGGAATTCCCGGCAGCGGGGGCTTCTAGACGACTTGAGCCCGCGGCGGTCGGACGATCTCGGCCGCGTCGTTCCAAGCCCGACCCGGGCTGCATCGCATCGGCCGTTGGGACTGCAGCGTTCGGCGCTTGGCGTACTCCAGGTGATCGCGCTCCGTCCCGTCGGACCAGCGACAACGATGGTCGGGTTTACACCGACGCTCGTAGCGCGCCGGGAGACGGTGAATCGTGGAAGTCATCACCTCTGAAAGCAGGTTCTGGGATGCCTGCCGGTGCGCCCCGCTCGTCATCGGCTACGTGACCGACTTGCTCGGGGTCGAGGCGACGCGCTGGGAGTTCGGCAAGGCGATCGTCCGAAACGGACACGTCTCGACCCTGTTCGTGTCCAACGCGGTCCCAGGCGAAGACGCCCTGGAGCTGTGGGTGAGTGCCAGACACCAGGGCCCGCACGGCTGGACCTTGCAGCACAGCGAGCTCCCGATTCGCTCCCGGGCATGAGAGACCGCCGCAAGGAAGTCCGCTCGCATACCCGCAGGCAGATGGTCAGCGTGGCGCTCGACCTCAGCTCGCTGGGCGCCGAGGAACTCGAGGAGGCGCTGGTCTACCTCTATGCCTCGAACCCCATGCGCTGGCAGGCGTTCATGGATGGCGCCGTCGAGCTCGTCCGGGCCGCCGCGACGGACCGCAGCGGCTTTCCCGACACGACGCAACCCGGCGATCACGTCTGAGCTCGTGCGACTCGCCGCCTCCGCGGGGGCGCGCGGGTGCGGGCCATTCGTCGACCGCCGACGCCCGGCGCCCATGCTCGCTACGATGGCTGCAACCGACTCTCGGCGCGCGCGCGGCGCGCGAGTTCCATGGACCTGCTCTCGCACTGGCTGTCCGACTACGGCCTGACGATCGTCTTCATCAACGTCCTGCTGGCGCAGCTCGGCCTACCGCTTCCTGCCTATCCGGTCCTGATCGCGACCGGCGCGATGAGTGCTCACGGCCAGCTGCCGGCACCTGCCCTCCTCGCGACCGCGATCGCGGCCTGTCTGGTCGCCGACCTGACGTGGTACGCCGGCGGAGCCCGCTACGGTGGAAAGATGATCCGCCAGGTCTGCCGCGTCTCGATCTCGCCCGACTCGTGCGTACGCCAAACCGAATCGCTGTTCGAGCGCTTTGGCGCACGCTCGCTCCTGGTCGCCAAGCTCATCCCGGGGTTCGGCGCCATCGCCACCGCGCTCTCGGGCGACATCCGGATGTCACTCGCGACCTTCCTCCTGTTCGATGCCGGCGGTGCGGCGCTGTACTGCGGGATCGGCATCGGCTTCGGCATGATCTTCGCGGACGCGGTCGGTCAGGCGGCGGCGTTGCTGGCGGCCATGGGCCGCACCGGCGTGCTGGTGATCGCCGCCGCGTTTGCCCTCTTCGTTGCCGCGAAATGGTGGCAGCGCCATCGGCTGATCAAGGAGCTGCGCATGGCGCGCATCAGCGTCGACGATCTGCGGCGCCTGATCGACGGCGGCAGCTCACCGCTCATCGTCGACGTCCGCAGCGAAGGCGCGCGCCGGCGCGACGGTGCGATTCCGGGCGCGGTCCCCTGGCCCGCGGAGGCCAATGACGAGCGTTTCGCGCGCCTGCCGCGCGACGCCGAAGTCGTCGTCTATTGCGCCTGCCCG
Organism: Caldimonas sp.; assembly: GCA_036272325.1. Classification (GTDB taxonomy): domain Bacteria; phylum Pseudomonadota; class Gammaproteobacteria; order Burkholderiales; family Burkholderiaceae_C; genus Schlegelella_A. The sequence continues at coordinate 37,300 of DATAYY010000088.1, forward strand.
AACGAGGTCTCGGCCGCCCGAGTCGCGCGCGCCCTGCACCTCGCCGGCTTCAAGCGAGTGCGTCCGCTGCAGGGCGGAATCGAGGCCTGGATCGACGCCGGCAATCCAGTCGCGCGCGCCGCCGACGGGCAGGCGACCGACACCGACGCGGCGATCTCGAGCGAGGCGGCGGCGGAAACGATGCGCGGCGCGTGAGCCCGTCCGCAAGAGCGCCGCTTACATGCTCGCCAGCATGAACACGCCGTCGCCGCCGTAGGGCGCGTAGACCCCGCCCTCGTCGGCACCGATGCCGGCCGCGAGCGCCGGCAGGATGCGATCGACGCACGTTTCGCGCGAGATGATCTCGAGCTTGCGCTCGACGACGGCGAACGATTCCGTCCAGCGACGGCCGTCGTCGGCGAGGAAGCCGCCGTCGATCCAGGCCACATCCGCACGGCCGCCCGCGGAGCCACGATGCGCTTCGATCCTCGACAGGCAGCGCCGGAAGAATGCCAGCTCGTCGTCGGACCACGACGTCCGTTGCCGCCTTGCGCCGGTGACCGTTGCCAACGGCACGTACGCGAACGTCTGCCGGAACCTGGCGTCGAAGTTGGAGAAGTCAGGTGCGACCACGACCATCTTCGCCGGGAAGGCGACGAAGCGCTTCCTGAACTCGGCGAGCCCCTGCCTGCGCTCGAACAACTGCCAGTGCTCCGAGGTCCAGCGCAAGAACAGCCACCGCCTGGCGACGACGCCGGTCATCACTGCGATGGTTGGTGGCGGGGATGCTGGTGAGATCGGTTTCATTGCCGGGGCCGGCGCGATTGTCGGTCGTCGCCCGCCGACCAGGCCCGGGCCCTCGAAGCGCTCCCGGAAGGGACATCGACACCGCGCCGCGCCGCCCGCCACGATCGGTGTAGCGTCGCTTTCCCCCAACAGATCCCATTCCCGGGATTGCGGAGCGATGCGATGAGCGACCGCAACGAGCGACCGGTCTTCACGACCACGAACCCGGCCACGCTCGAGCCAGGCAAGACGTACCAAGGGCATGGCGGCGACGATGCGGCGCGCCGGGTCCGACTGGCGGCCGCCGCCCAGCACCACTGGCGCCGCGTCGGAATCGACGAACGGGCCCCGCACATGCGGAAGGCCGCGGCCGTTCTGCGCTCGCGCCGCACCGAGTTCGCTGCCCTGATGACCGATGAGATGGGCAAGCCCGTCACCGACGGCCTCGCCGAGGTTGAAAAGTGCGCCACGGCGTGCGAGCACTTCGCCGCGCAGGCCGGACGCTATCTCGCCCGCGAGGACGTCGCGATCGAGGGCGCGAAGGCATTCGTCACGTTCAACCCGCTCGGCGTCGTCCTCGCCGTGATGCCCTGGAACTTCCCGTTCTGGCAGGTCTTCCGCTTCGCCGCGCCGGCGCTGATGGCGGGCAACGGGGGCATCCTCAAGCACGCGAGCAACGTCCCCGGCTGCGCGCTCGCGATCGAGTCGGTGTTTCGCGACGCCGGCTTTCCCGAGCATCTCTTCGCCTCCGCGCTCGTCAGGGGCGAGGCAGTCCGGCCGTTGATCGAGGATGCCGGCGTCGCTGCCGTGACGCTGACGGGAAGCGTCGCCGCAGGCCGAAGCGTCGCGGCGGTTGCCGGCGGGGCATTGAAGAAGTGCGTCCTCGAGCTCGGTGGCGCCGACGCGTACGTGATCCTGGAAGACGCCGACATCGCCAGCGCAGCCAAGGTCTGCGCCGCAGCACGCATGGTCAACGGCGGCCAGAGCTGCATCGCCGGCAAGCGCTTCGTCGTCGTTCGCGCCGTGCGCGAGGCGTTCGAGGAAGCACTCGTCGAGGCGATGCGCGGCTACGTACCGGGCGATCCGCGCGATCCCGCGACGCGGCTCGGGCCGATGCAGAGCGTCGCCGCGCGCGACCAGATCCACGCCCAGGTCGAGGCGAGCATTCGCGCCGGGGCGAGACTGCTGCTCGGCGGCGTCGTTCCCGAGCGCCGCGGCGCCTGGTACCCGGCGACGGTGCTCGCCGACGTCGTCGCCGGCCAGCCAGCGCACGACGACGAGGTGTTCGGCCCGGTCGCAGCGATCGTCGAGGCGAGCGACGAGGCCGACGCGATCGCGATCGCCAACGCGAGCGAGTTCGGCCTCGGCTCCGCGGTGCTGACGCGCGACCGCGGGCGCGGCGAGCGCATCGCCGCCGACGAGCTCGATGCCGGGCTCGCCTTCGTCAACGACAACGTCCGTTCCGACCCGCGACTGCCGTTCGGCGGCGTCAAGCACTCGGGATTCGGTCGCGAGTGCGCGGGCTTCGGAATTCGCGAATTCGTCAACGTCAAGTCGGTGTTCGTCAAGACCTGAGGCACGGCGCGTCCTCAGGACGTGCAGCGCCGGACCGCGCTGCCTCAGCGGTCGCGCGCCGCTGAAGCGCGCGCTGTCAGCGAAGGCAGTTCACCGAACAGTTGCTTGTAGTTGCCGGCGAAGTGCCCCAGGTGGTCGAAGCCGGCGTCGACAGCGGCGGTCGAGACGCTCAACTCTCCGGCGGATGTGGCCATGAGGCGGCGCCGCACCGCGTTCAGGCGAATGTTGCGCATGTAGACGACCGGAGGCGCCCCCGTCACGCGATTGAAGCTGTTCTGCAGCGTCCGGCGGCTCGTTCGAAGGCGGTGGCAAAGATCGTCGATCTGCACCGGCTGCTCGACATCGCGCGCGAAGGCGATCTGATGGGACTCTTTCACCAGTCGCGCGGCAGCGATGCTCGACTCGCGCTGCGGTCGAACGGCCGGCGCGACCGCCAGGACGTTCCGCGCTGCGTGCATCAGCTCGCTGGCACCTCGCGCGGACGGTGCAGAGAGCTGTTCCCGAACCTGTTCGACGAGTGTCCTCAGCGCACCGGTGCGCGGCCGGATCACGACACCCGCCATCGCACGGTAGACGTCTGCCGGCGCCTGCGAAGCATCGAGGAATTCGAAGAACGAACTCGCCCCGAAGGTGACGGAAAGCAGCTCGACGCCGGCGGGCCTCTGGATCTCGAACTCCTGACCGTCGCGAAGGACGAGAACGTCCTCGACGCCGAGCTCCCGGCCCTGCACCCGGACCACGCCCGCGGCTTCCTTCCCGAGCATCGCGAAGCACAGCTGCCCATGAGGAAGGCTCCCCTGCTGCACCACCCGTTCGCTGATCCACTTGCGAAAGACATGCACGCCGTTGCCCGACCACTCGAGCAGCGCGCTGCGCATGAGCCCCGGAGTCATCTGCAGGTATCTCTGATTCCACTCGGGAGCCGAAGCACCGCCGACGTGGAAATCGGGAAAGGCAACGAGTTGCGAGTTCACCAGGGTCCTGGCTTGCCGATACGGGATAGCGCCGCTGCCGAGCTGAGGCGCAGACTCGATGCTATGGAAACCAGATCGAGCCGGCAACGACCCGGGTCGCCGCATGGCCTGCGCGCCGGCGTGCCGCTCGCCGCGTGGCTCGCCCTGGCCACGCTGCTGGTCGCTGCCTGCGCCAGCATCGATCGTTCGCGACCGGAAGGAGTCCCCATGTCACTCGAACAGACCAAAGAGGCATTGCGCGGCGAATGGGTCAGCATCGCTCCCGAGGTACGCCCCAGCGCGGCCAGGAACCCCGACGGGAGCCTGAAGCCGTTCTATCTGAAGCGCGCTTTCAAGTACCTGGACGACGACCGCTTCGAGTTGACCGTGCTGAACTCGGCTGATCCGAATGGCGCAGTGCCGATCACTCGAATTCTCATCCGCGGTCACATGCTGTGGCGGGGACCGCATCCGATTGCCGCCGGTGCCCAGAAGGTCGACTTCGTGGCGGACGAGGCCTACGAAGTCACGCCTCTCGTTCAGGGCTTCGCGGACTTGCTGAACCAGGTCGCCGGCAAGGGGTTCGGCAAGTGGGAGGTCGGCGGGACCCAGAGCGTCTTCGGAAAGTCGTTCCCGCCGTTCGGGCTGACGGAAGGAAAGAATTTCATGGAGTTCGACCTCGTGTACCTGACGCGAGACCTGTTGTTCTGGGGGGCACGGAATGTCGACGGCCGCGGCTTCGACAAGGAGGAGAACCGGCCCACCAACCTGCAGATTCCGCTCGTCAGGAAGTGAGACCGAGGACAGGCAGCATCCGCACGCCGGTCGTGGCCGAACGCCTGGGGCCGAGAACGGCCGATGGCGTTGAAGGCCGTCGCGCCCGCATCGGGCCAGCGTCGCCGACGCTCGACATCCGGCGCGTCGTTTCCGTGTCGAGCTGCTTGGTCGCCGTCGCGTTGTCGGCGCTGCTGCACGGCTGCGCGACC
>DATAYY010000089.1:0-79687 GCA_036272325.1 Caldimonas sp.
GCCGGGTTCGAAAGGCTCCACGCCGACCCTTCCGACTGGATGGTGACGCTCTGCGCGGAGTCTTCGTCGCCCGGCGATTGAACGCCGGCCCAGACGCGGCTCCAGCGAAAGGGGCTGATGTTCGAGCCCCAGGTGACGCTGAAGGAGATCGAGGTGCCGGGCGTCATGCTCAGGTCGCCTGCCGATGCGATCACCACTGCGGTCGTGAATGCGGCCATGATGGATCCCCGAATGGAGCAAATGCTCCGCAAATCATCCGCCGTCTCAACCCTTCCGGGAACTCCCTGCGATCATGAAGGCCGCGTCATGAAAGTCCTTCTCTTCGGTGCCACCGGAATGGTCGGCCAATCCGTCCTGCGCGAGTGCCTCTTCGCGCCCGACGTCAGCCGCATCACCTCGGTCAGCCGCTCCCGCCTCGCCGACGTGACCGACCCGCGGCTCGAACAGATCGTCCACGCCGACATGGCGCAGCCCGAGCCCATCGCTGGCCAGCTCCGCGGTCACGACGCCTGCTTCTTCTGCCTCGGCGTCTCATCGGTCGGCATGGACGAGCCGACCTATCGCCACCTCACCTACGGCCTGACGATGGCCATCGCGCGCATGCTCGCGCGCGACACGCCCGCCATGTCGTTCGCTTATGTCTCGGGCGCGGGCACCGACAGCAGCGAGCAGGGCTCGCGGATGTGGGCGCGCGTGAAGGGCAAGACCGAAAACGACCTGCTCAAGCTGCCGTTCAGTCGCGTCTTCCTGTTTCGCCCCGGCGTCATCCAGCCGCTGCACGCGGTGCGCTCGAAAACGCGCCTGTACCAGGCCGCCTACGTGCTCTCCCGCCCGCTTCTCTCGACGATGAAGCGGCTCTTTCCGAACGGCATCGTCACCAGTGAGGAGTTCGGCCGCGCGATGCTGAACGCGGCGCGCCACGAACCCAAGAGCGCCGTGCTGGAAGTGGCCGACATCGTGAGGCTCGGCCGGCCGGCGGCCGCGACCGATTGAGCAACGCGAAGCCGCCCCAGGACCCGGAGCTGCTGCGCCGCCTGCTCCGCGCCAAAGACCGCATGGACGCTGCCTCGCACGAGGCGTGGCCGGTGCCGCGGCTGGCGCGCGCCAGCCACGTTTCCGAGGCGCACTTCGCGCGATCGTTCAAGCAGGCCTTCGGCGCGCCGCCGCACCGCTATCTGCTGACGCGGCGGATCGAGCGGGCGACGGCGCTGCTGCGCGATACCGAGCTCGCGATCACCGAGATCGCGTTCGAGACCGGCTGGGAGAGCCTCGGCACGTTCGGGCGCATGTTTCGATTGTTCGCGGTCGAGCACTGAGCGCAACAGCTAGCGGCCCGCGGTCTCCAGCGCGAGGCTGCCGTCGCTGCCGAGCGCCTTGTAGACGGCGACCAGTTGCGTTCGCACGCGGCCGGCGCTCTCGGCTTCGGCACGTCGTGCCTGCAGCAGCGTCTGGTCAGCGGCGAGCGATGGCAAGTAGTCGGTCACGCCTTTGGTGTAGCGCGCGGCCGAGATCGCGCGCGCCTCCTCGGCGTCGCGCACGCGCTTGCGCGCGACCTCGCGGTTTCGCGTCTCGGCGACGTAGGCCGAGATCGCATCGTCGACCTCGTGCCACGCCTTGAGGACGGTCTGCTGGTAGCCGATCGCCGCTTCCTGCTGCTGCCGCTCGCGCAGCTCGATCACCGAGCGCCTGCGGCCGTGGTCGAATACCGGAATGCTGAGGGACGGGCCGATCGACCACTGCCGGCTGCCCCAGTCGGTGATCTGGTTCGCATGCAACGTCTCGAAGCCGAACGTGGCGCCGATCGTGATGCGCGGATAGAGATCGGCGACGGCGACGCCGACGTTCGCGGTCGCCGCGGCGAGCCGTGACTCGGCGGCGGCGATGTCGGGGCGGCTGCGCAGCATCTCGGAAGGCAGGCCGAGACTGAGATCGGGCACCGCGCTGGCCGTCGCCAGCTCGGTCGGCGCCAGCTCGGAATTCAGCGCGCCGGGCGGCTGCCCGCACAGGAGCGTCAACCGATTCGTCGCCGCCGCCTCCTGTGCGGTCAGGCTCTCGACCCGCGCCAGCGCGTCGGCGTCCTGCAGCCGCTGGCGAACGAGCGGCGCGTCGTCGATCAGGCCGCCGCGGACCTGCGCCGCGAGCAGCGTTTCGGTTTCGCGGGCGACGCGGGCCTCGTCCTTCGCCAGCGCGAGCTGGCTCTGCAACGAGCGCAACTGGTGATACGTCTTGACGAGCTCGGCGGTGACGGTGAGCCGCATCAGCGCCGCGTCGGCGCGGGCTTCGTCGGTCTGCGCCTGCGCGGCCTCGACGCTCCTGCGCACGCGACCCCACAGGTCGAGCTCCCACGACGCGTCGAACCCGGCCTGGTAGAGCGTGAACGGCTGGCTGAGCAACGAGATGATCTCGTCCTGGGGGATGCCCGGGATGATGCGAATCAGCCGCGTCGCGGCGCCGTCCTCGCTCTGCCGCTGCCGCGGCACGCCGGCGCTCGCCCCGACCTGCGGGCCGTGCTGCGCCGACGCGCTCGCCTCGAGCGCACGCGCCTCGAGGACGCGCGTCGCGGCGCTGAGCAGATCGAGATTGCCCGCGGCGGCGAGCGCGAGCAGGCGGTCGAGGACAGGATCGCTCAACGAGCGCCAGCGCTCAGCGGTCGTCGACGGCGCCGACGCGGCGGGACCGGTGGCGAGCGCGGCGTCGCCGCCGTGCCAGGCGGCGAACGTCGGCGGGCTCGCGGGCGCCGGCCGCTCGAACGTCGGCCCGACCGCGGCGCAGCCGAGCTGGAGGAGAACGGTCGCCGAGACGGCGGCCGCGGCGTGCACGCGACGCCGGCAAGCGCTGGCACGGCGGGGCGGGCGGGACGAAGACATGCCTCTCTCCTCAGACGAGCCGATGGCGGAACAGCCAGCCGGCGATGGGCATCGTGATCGCGGTGATGGCGACGAGCGGAACGAAATCCGGCAGGACGACGCCGAGGCCGACGCCTTCGAGATAGATGCGGCGGACCATGTCGATGCCGAAGCGGAGCGGGTTGGCGTAGGTCGCGAGCTGCAGCACCTCGGGCATGTTCGCGATCGGCGTCGTCAACCCGGACAGGAGCATCATCGGCATCAGCAGCACGAACGTGTACAGCATCGCCTGCTGCATGCTGGCGGCGACGGCGCTGATCGACAGGCCGATGCCGACGCCGGCGGTCATGAACATCAGCAGCGCCGCGTACAGCGCCCACAGCGAGCCGGCCATCGGCACGCCGAACCAGAACCGCGTCACCAGCAGCACCAGCGTGCTCTGCACCATGCCGATCAGGATCGGGGGGACGGCCTTGCCGACCATGATCTCGGTCGGCGACAGCGGCGTGACGAGAAGCTGATCGAACGTTCCCTGCTCGCGCTCGCGCGCGACCGAGAGCGCGGTCAGCAGCAGCGTCTGCAGCACGCTCAGCGTCGCGATCAGCGACGGCATGAAGTTCCAGCGCGTCTCCAGGTTCGGGTTGAACCAGGCCCGCGTCTCGATTGCGATCGTGGGTTGCGTCGTATTGCCGGCGCTGCCCGCGAGCGACGCGTTGAAGTCGGCGGCGACCGCGCCGACGTAACCCGCCGCTGCTCCGGCGGTCGTCGAGTTGCGGCCGTCGAGGATGACCTGGACCGGCGCGTTGTCGCCGCCGAGGACGCGGCGCTCGAAGTCGGCGCCGATGTGCAGCACCATCAGCGCCTTGCCCGAGTCGACGATCTCGGGGATCGATCGCGCCGAGGGCAAATCGGCGACACGTTGGAAGACGCCGGTGCCGTCAAGCCGCGCGACCAATGCTGCCGAGGTGACGCTGCGGCTCTCGTCGAGGAGCGCATAGGGGACGTGGTTGAGATCGAAGGTCGCGACGTAGCCGAAGATGAGGCTTTGAAAGATCGCCGGCATGATGAGGATGACCCGGCTCGCCGGGTCCTTGAGAACCGCGAGAAGTTCCTTGCGGATCAGGGCGGTGACGCGAAACAGCGTGTCGCGGAAGGTGGTGGGCATTACCCGATCCTTTTTCGAGTCGCCAACCGGCACGCGCCGAGCAGGGCCACCGCGTAGGCCACGAGCAGCAGCAGGTTCGGCACCACGACGGCCCAGACGTTGCCGGCGAGAAAGAGCGTCTTGATCAGGGTCAGGAAATGGGTCGCGGGCAGGACGTTGGCGATGACGCGAACGACGACGGGAACGTTGCGCAGGTCGAACAGGAATCCCGACAGCATCATCGCCGGCAGCAGGCTCGACAGCAACGCCACCTGGCTGGCGAGGAACTGGTTCTTGGTGATCGACGAGATCAGGAGGCCGATGCCGAGCGCTACCAGCAGATAGAGCACCGAGGCGACGACAAGCAACAACAGCGAGCCGTGCAGCGGCACCGCGAACAGCCAGCGCGCAGCGGCGAGGCAGAGGACGAAGCCGAGCATGCCGACGCCGAAGTACGGGATCAGCTTGGCGATCAGGATCTCGGTCGGCCGCACCGGCGTCACGAACAGCGCCTCGAGCGTGCCGCGCTCCCACTCGCGCGCCACCACGAGCGAGGTGAGGAAGGCGCCGACCAGCGTCATGATGAGGACGATCAGGCCGGGGACGAGATACCACGTGCTCGTGTTCGCTTCGTTGAACCAGATGCGGGTCTCGAGCGTGACGCCGGGCGGCGGCCGCACGCCGCCCTGCCTCTCGGCCGCGCCGACCGCGTATTGCGCCAGCGCACCGGCGACGTACGACTCGATGATCCGCGCCGACGCCGCGTCGGCGCCGTGGACGATCAGCTGCACCTGGCCGTTGCCGGCGTGCAGCCGCGACGCGAAATCGTCGGGCAGGCGAAGGATGCCGTCGACCTTGCGAGCGAGCATCAGCCGCTCGGCATCGCGCATCGAGCGTGTGACCACGGGCTTCAGGTACGGCGTCAGCGCCAGCCCGGCGACGACGTCGTGGGCGTCCGGCGACGGGTCTTCCATGACCACCGCGACGCCGGCCTGCTGGACGTCGAGCGAAATGCCGTAGCCGAAGATCAGGATCAGGACGATCGGCAGCACGAGGCCCATGGCGGCATTGCTCTTGTCGCGGAGCAGCTGGCGAACTTCCTTCTTCGTCAGCGACCACAGCCGCAGCGCGAAGCCGGCGCGCCGGTCGGATGCCGGGTCGTTCACGCCCTGACCACGTTCGCGTTCGCGTTCGCGCGCCGCGCCTGCTCGACGATGGCGATGAACGCCTGCTCCATGTCGGCGGCGCCGCCGGCGTGTTCGCGCACCTCCCGCGGCGTGCCGATCGCGAGCACCTCGCCGGCGTCCTGGATGACGATCCGGTCGCAGTACTCGGCCTCTTCCATGAAATGCGTCGTCACGACGACCGTCGTGCCTCGCTGCGCGAGCATGGTGATGCGGTACCAGAAGTCGCGCCGCGCCAGCGGATCGGCGCCGCTGGTCGGCTCGTCGAGAAAGAGGATTTCGGGCTCGTGCAGGAGCGCGGCCGCCATCGACAACCGTTGTCGGTAGCCGCCCGGCAGCTGCTGCGCCGGCGCGCCGAACGAGTTCCGCAGGCCGAAGGCATCGACGACCTCGTCGATGCGCTTCTTTGCGTGCTCGCGCTGCAGGCCGTAGGCGCCGGCGAAGAAGCGCAGGTTGTCGCCGACCGAGAGGTTGCCGTAGAGCGCGAACTTCTGCGCGACGTAGCCGATCCGCCGGCGCGCCGAGCCGGGGGCCGTGCGCATGTCGAGGCCGGCGACGCGCAGCGTTCCGCTCGTCGGCGGCAAGAGACCGCACAGCATCCGAAACGTCGTCGTCTTGCCGGCGCCGTTCGGACCGAGCAGGCCGAACACTTCGCCGCGGCGGACCGAGAACGTGGTGTTCGCGACCGCCGAACTTGCGCGACAGTTCCTTGACCGCGATGACGGTGTCGTCGCGGCCGACGGCGTGGGCGACCGGCTCGGCCGGCACGTCCTGGTCGTAGCGCGGCGGATCGCCACCGGCTTCGCGCAGCAGCACCATGAAGCCGTCCTCGAGCCGCTCGGCGACCGGCGCGACCGGAACGTCCTCCAGTTCCGGAGGATCTTGACCGTCGGCGCGGATGAAGCGCACCTGGCCGGCCTGTGGTACGGCGTCGACGATGCGATCGGTCTGGCGCAACAGCCGTGCCTGCAGCAGGCGCGGTGCTTCGTCGGGTCGTGCCGTCGCGAGGAAGGTGCGGCCCGCGGCGTCCTTGCGCAGCGCGGCGGGCGGACCGGCCGCGAGGACCTTGCCCGCGCGCAGCAGCAGCACGTGGTCGCAGCGCTCGGCCTCATCGAGGTAGGCGGTGCTGAGTAGAACGGTCAGTTTCTCGTCCTTCACGAGCTGCTCGATGATTTGCCAGAGCTCGCGCCGCGACAGCGGATCGACGCCCACCGTCGGCTCGTCGAGCAGCAGCAGCTCGGGCGATCGCACCAGTGTGCAGGCGAGGCCGAGCTTTTGCTTCATGCCGCCCGAGAGCTTGCCGGCCGGGCGATCGGTGAAGCGGGCGAGGTCGGTCATCGTCAGCAGCCGCTGGTAGCGCTCGCCGCGTTCCTGGCGCGATACGCCGTGCAGGTCGGCGTAGAGGTCGAGGTTCTCCTGCACGCTCAGGTCCTCGTACAGGCCGAATCGCTGCGGCATGTAGCTGATCCGGTCCTGGACCTGCTGCGGGGCGCTGGCGACGTCGATGCCGAGCACGTGCAGCGACCCGCTGCCGAGCTCGATCAGGCCGCAGGCGGCACGGATCAGCGTCGTCTTGCCGGCGCCGTCGGGGCCGACGAGGGCGGTCAGCGAGCCGCGCGCGACCTTGAGGGTGACGCCGTCGAGCGCGACGACCGATTGCTTCGTCTCCTTGACGACGAAGCGCTTGCCGAGGTCGGTGCCCTCGACGGCGACATCGTTGGCGACGGTCACGGTGACGTGCGTCTGGCGCGCTGCGGCAGCTGCGGCTACGACTTCGGCGGCGGTGCCGACGCCGCGCCGGCGCGGGTGTCGATGTGGACCGTCGCCGGCATGCCGAGTCGCAGCGTGTCGTTCGGGTCGTCGACGAAGACGCGGATCTCGTAGACGAGGCTGGTGCGAAGCTCTTCGGTCTGCACCGTTTTCGGCGTGAACTCGGCGACCGAAGCGATGTAGCCGACCGTTCCGGCGATACTCTGACCCGGTGCGCCGTCGGTTGTCACCGTCGCCGCCATGCCGGTGCGAACGCGCGCGAGGTCGCGCTCGGCGAGGTAGGCGCGGACCCATTTCGGTCGCGTGATGGCGAGCGTGTAGACCGGCCGCTGCGGCGACGCGATATCGCCCGGCTCGAGCAGCCGCGCCCGCACCACCGCATCGATCGGCGCCTTCAGCTCCGACTCCTCGAGCTGGCGCACGAGCAGCCCGCGCTCGGCGCCGGCGGCGTCGAGCTGGCTCTGCGCCTGCGCGATGTCTTCGCGGCGCGGCCCGACGACGACGAGCTGTGCCGACTGCTTCGCGGCCTGCAGCTTCGAGAGCGCGACCGATTCGCGCCCGACGGCGGCGTCGAGGTCCTGCCGGCTGACGCCCTTGCCCGACGTCGCGTCGCGGACTTCCTGCAGGCGCCTCAACTGCGTCGTCGCGACCTCGGCGTCGGCCTGTGCCGCGGCGACGTTGGCCCGCGCCTGCGCGATCTCCTCGGGCCGGCTGCCGGCGCGCAGCCGCGCCAGCGCCTGTCCCGCGCTCGCGACCTGCGCATCGGCTTGCGCCAGCTTGACCTTCGTCGTCCGCACGTCGAGCCGGCCGAGGACTTGGCCGGCGGTGACGCGATCGCCTTCGCGAACGAGCAGCTCCGCGATTCGCTCGCTGGCGTTGAAGGCGAGCGAGACCTGGCGGATGTCGACGTTGCCCTCGACGGTGATGCGGCCATCGTCTTTGGGCTTCGAATCGCGGACGTAGAGCCAGCCTCCGGCGAGCGCGGCGAGGACGACTGCGGCAGCGGCGACAATCTTCTTGTTCATGGCGCGCGCCGCGGATCGGAAAAAGCCAGGATCGCGGCATGATATCGGCGACTGGCCGAGAGACGCGCTCGCCGCCCGAGCGCGAGTCGCGCATCGGTGTATCTCTCAATGCCGGGCCGCAACGATCCGGCCCACGATCGCGGCTAAAACCCAGTTCGTCCGCGATGACCACCCTGCATCTGCTCGACCGCCGGATCGGTACCGCCTGGCCATCGCTCGCGACCGATGCTGACGTGCGCGTCTTCGAGACGGTGCCTTACCGCGAGCGCGTCGCCGCCGAGAGCACGTACGAGGCGCTGCGTAGGGCGGCGACGAACTCCGCCGACCTGCCGGCGATCGTCTTCCTGCCCAACGCCGACCCCGACGAGACGGCAACGAGCCTCAGCCATCGCGAGTTCTTCGGTCGCGTGACGCAGGCGGCGAACGCCTTCCATGCGCTCGGCGTCGGCCCCGGCGACGTCGTCAGCCTCCTGCTGCCGCTGGTGCCGCAGGCGTTCAGCGCGCTGTTCGGCGCCGAGGCGGCCGGCATCGTCAATCCGGTCAACCCGCTGCTCGCCGCGAGCCAGATCGCCGAGATCCTGCGCGCGGCGCGAACCAAGATACTGGTCGCGCTCGGCCCGCTGCCGGGAACCGACATCTGGGCCAAGGTCGTGAGCATCCGCGACTCGCTGCCCGATCTGCGCGCAATCCTCGTCGTCGGCGGCGATGCCGGCGCGGCGCGCGGCGCGCAGTCGTTTGATGCGCTCGTCGTCGCGCAACCTGGCGATCGTCTCGTCAGCGGACGGGTGATCGCGGCGAGCGAGCCGGCGGCGTACTTCCACACCGGCGGCACGACCGGCATGCCCAAGCTCGTCCGCCACAGCCACGGCAATCAGGTCTACCAGGCATGGGCCATGAGCCTGATGCTGCGAAACCAGCCCGACCACACGCTCCTGTTCGGATTGCCGCTGTTCCACGTCGGCGGCGCGCTGACGCAAGCGCTCGCGCCGCTCAGCGCCGGTGGCACGCTGGTCGTGCTCTCGCCTGGGGGGTGGCGCAATCCGAACGCGGTCAAGAACGTCTGGCGTCTCGTCGAACGCTTCCGCCCCGAGGTCTTCGGTGGCGTCCCGACGGTGCTCGGCGCGGCGTTGACCGTCCCCGCGGACGGCAGCGACACGTCGAGCATCCGCTACTGTTCGGGCGGCGGATCGGCGATCCCGGTGCCGATCGGCAGGGCCTACCGCGAGCGGTTCGGCGTCGAGGTCATCGAGGTCTACGGCATGACCGAGACGTCAAGCGTGCACACGATCGCCTACACCGATCGGCCGGTGCGGCTCGGCTCGGTCGGTCATGCGGTGCCCTACAGCAAGGTCCGCATCGTCGAGGTCGACGGCGACGGACGCTGGCGACGCGATTGCGCACCGGGCGAGATCGGCGTCGTCGCGATGGCGGGCCCTGGAGTCTTCTCGGGCTACCTGAGCGAGACCCACAACCGCGGCGCCTTCGTCGAGCCGGGCTGGGTCAATTCCGGCGATCTCGGCCGGCTCGATGACGACGGCTATCTCTGGATCACGGGCCGCGCGAAGGACCTCATCATCCGCGGCGCGCACAACATCGATCCGATGGCGATCGAGGAAGTGTTCTTCGGCCATTCTGCGGTGGCGCTGGCCGCGGTGGTCTCCGAGCCCGATGCCTACGCCGGCGAGCTGCCGGTGGCGTTCGTGCAGCTCAAGCCCGGCGCGGCGATCGATGCCGCGGAGCTGCTCGGCTACGTCGCCGAGCGCACCCCGGAGCGCGCCGCGGTGCCGGTGCAGCTCTACTTCGTCGCTGCGATTCCGCTCACCGCCGTCGGCAAGGTGTTCAAGCCGGCGTTGCGCTGGGACGCGGCCGAGCGCGCCGTGCGGCGCATGCTCGCCGCGGTCGCGGCGAGCGGCTGCGCGGTCGACGTCGCCGTCGGCAGCCATGCTGAGCACGGCACGCTCGTCACCGTGACGCTTGGCTGCGACTCCGCGCCGGCGCGCGTGGCCTATGAGCAGCAGGTGCGCGCCAAGCTCGACCCGCTGCCGCTCCGGCACGCGATCGTCTGGCGCTGAGCTCGCGCGTGCGACGAGCGCGCGTCGGCGGCCGACGAGTCAATTCAGTGTTTCGCCGTCCAGGCGTGCGAGCGTCGGTGCGTGGCGATGCGGTGACTCCGCGCCTTGGGTCGACGTTCGCAGCGTGAGCTGCACACGGTGCAGACGCCGGTCGTCGACCAGGGGCAGCGCATCGGTGGCTTGGAGAACGCCGTCGAGGCGAAGCTCGCGATGCTCGCCGTCGCCCGTCTGCTGCAGCACCTCGATCTCGTACAGCGTCGCGCGATGGCGGTATTGCAGCGTGCAGTGCGCCCACGTTGCCGGTAGGCACGGTGCGACGACGAGGCGCGCGCCTTCGGCCGATGTCACGAGGCGGATCCCGAGCAGCGATTCGACGACGAGGCGGTACATCCAGCCAGCCGAGCCGGTGTACCAGCTCCAGCCGCCGCGGCCGGTGTGCGGCGCGACGCTGTAGACGTCGGCCGCCATGACGTAGGGCTCGACCTTGTAGCGCGCGACACCCTCGGCGCTGCTGCCGTGGACGACGGGGTTGATCATCTCGAGCAGCGCCCACGCGCGCTCGCGCTCGCCGAGCGCCGCGAACGCCATCGTCGCCCAGATCGCGCCATGCGTGTACTGGCCGCCGTTCTCGCGCACACCGGGAACGTAGCCGGCGATGTAGCCGGGGTTGGGCCCGCGCTGGTCGAACGGCGGATCGAGGAGCTGGGCGAGCCCGGCATCCGCCCGCACCAGCCGCTCCTGCAGCGACGCCATGGCCTGGCGCGCACGCGCCGGTTCGGCGACTCCCGAGAGCACCGCCCAGCTCTGCGCGATCGAGTCGATCTGGCACTCGGTGCTTCGCGCCGAGCCGAGCGGCGTACCGTCGTCGAAGTAGGCGCGCCGGTACCAGGCGCCGTCCCAGCCGTGGGTCTCGAGGCTGGTGCGCAGCCTCGCGCGCTCGCTCATGCAGCGCGCGGCGGTGGCGTCGTCGCCCTTGCGAAGCGCAAGCGCGCCGAAGCGCTCAAGCACCTCGGCGAGGAAGAAGCCGAGCCAGACGCTCTCGCCGCGGCCGCCATGGCCGACCAGGTTCATGCCGTCGTTCCAGTCGCCGCTGCCCATCAGCGGCAGGCCATGGGCACCGAAGCGCAAGCCGTGATTTACCGCCCGCAATGCATGCTCGTACACGCTCGACGATTCGTGCGAGTGTCCCGGCAGGTCGTAGTACGACTCGTCGTGCGGACTGACCGGGCGCCCCTGCAGGTAGGGCGCAGTCTCGGCGAGGACGCCGACATCGCCGGTCGCCTCGACATAACGCGCCAAGGCCAGCGGCAGCCAGAGGTAGTCGTCCGAGATGTGGGTGCGGACGCCGCGCCCTTGCGGCGGATGCCACCAGTGCTGGACGTCGCCTTCCGGGAACTGCCGGCACGCGCACAACAGCAGCTGCGCGCGTAGCATCTCCGGCCGTGCATGGACGAGCGCCATCGCGTCCTGCAGCTGGTCGCGAAAGCCGAACGCGCCGCCCGACTGGTAAAAGCCGCTGCGCGCCCAGATGCGGCAGGCGATCGTCTGGTACAGCAGCCAGCCGTTGACGAGGACGTCGAGCGCCGGCTCGGGCGTGCGGACCTGCACCGTGCCGAGCGTCGCGCTCCAGTGGTCGCGCACCCGCTCGAGCTCGCGCTCGGTTGCCGCCGTGCCGCGAAAAGTCTGCACGAGCTCATCGGCCTCGTCGACGCTGCGGCCGATGCCGAGCCGAAAGACGACCTTGGTCGAGTCGCCGTCGAGCAGCGAGACCGGCACCTGGAACGCGGCGCACGGGTCGAGCGCCGCGCCGAAGCGCCCCGACAGGCGCGTGCGTGATAGCGCCGCCGGGCTGCGCAGCGAACCGTTGCGGCCGATGAACTCGGCGCGGTCGCAGGTGAAGCTCGTGCCCGCGCGATGTGCGTCGTCGACGTCGAAGAAACCGAGCCAGTCGGCGTAGTCGTTGCTGTAGGAATTGCGGGCGTAGATCGCCCCGGTGTCGGTCGCGATCCTGGTGATGATGTGCGGCGCCGACTTCGGGCGCAGGTCGCCGAGCACCCATTCGACGTATCCGGTGACGCTGAGCTTGCGCGGGCGACCCGAGACATTCGTCAGCCGCAGCACCGAGACCTTGACCGCGGCGTCGAGGGCGACGAAGACCTCGAGCTCGCTGCGAATGCCGTGCGCCGAGTGCTCGAAGATGCTGCTGCCGAAGCCGTGGCGGGCGACGTACGGCGCCGCCGAGTCGCCGTAGCTCGGGCACGGCAGCGAGGTCGGCGACCAGACCTGGCCGGTCTCTTCGTCGCGCAGGTAGATCGCCTCGCCCGAGTCATCGCCGACCGGATCGTTGTGCCACGGCGTCAGCCGCAGCTCGTGGGCGTTCTCGCACCAGGTGTACGCCGAGCCGGCTTCCGAGACGACGCTGCCGAAGCGCGGGTTGGCGATCACGTTGACCCACGGCGCCGGCGGCCGCTCGCCGGCGGGCGGCGAGACGACGTACTCGCGGCCGTCGGCCGAGAAGCCGCCGATACCGTTTTCGAGGATGCGCTTCCGGCCGCCGCGGCGAAGCAACGCGACAGCCGTCGCGTCGTCGTCCTCGCGCGTGTTGCGCGTGGCGCGCGTGCGCGGCTCGGGGTTGCGCGTGGCGACCAGCGCCGGCGGCCGGCGCTCGCGCAACGGCCGCCGCTGCACCTGCTCGGCGAGCGTGCCGCGGGTGTCGCTGAAGACTGCGCGCGCGACCGCCTGCATCAAGGTTCGGTCTTCGGGAGCGATCTGCTCGACGTGGCGGACGAAGATGCCGCCCGGTCGATCGATCACGTGGGCGCCGGCGCCGCCGACGATCAGGCCGGTGATCTGCTCGTGCAGGCGCTGGCGGTAGACGTCGCGCTCCTCGTTCCAGATCACGAGGTCGACGGTGAGGCCCTTGAGCCGCCACCAGGCATGCGCCTGGACCAGCTGGCGAACGAGCTCGATGTTTTCGGCGCTGCCGATCTGCAGCAGCACGATCGGCAGGTCGCCCGAGATCGCGTAGCCCCACAGCCCCGACTGGCCGCGGTGGTTGCGCGCGAGCACTGCCGGGTCGGCGCGCAGCGCAGCCTGCGCGTGGATGACGGCGCCGGCGAGGCGACCGTAGAGCTGGGCGTCGGCCTCACTGGCGTTGAGCTGGCGCAGCACGACCTGGGCGTGCGTCCACGCCAGCTCGAAGACGCGGTCGGCGAGCCGGCGATCCTGGTACTTGCCGGCCATCGCGAGACACGCCTCGCGGCGATCGGCCACGCCGACGACGACGTCGATCGTCACCGTCTGGTCGGGCTCGATCGTCAGCACACAGCGGCTGGCGGCGATCGGATCGAGCACCGAGCCGACCGTGTTCGAAAGCGGGCCCTCGTCGATCAGAGCCTGCGGCAGCTCGAGGCTGCGGCCGCGGCCGATAAAGCGGGCGCGATCGGTCTCGTGCGAGATCGCGCTCGCCCGCGCCTCGCCGCTGTCGCTACGGGCGCCGTGGACGGCGACGAGCTGGAACAGCCACGGCGTGCTGTCGTCGGGCGAGCGGCGGCGCCGCGTGCACAGGATCGCCGCCGGATGCTCGACGATCTCGGTCTGCACGAACAGCTTGCTGAACGCCGGATGGAGCGCGTCCGCGATCGCCGGGGCGAGCACGACTTCGCTATACGTCGTGATCTCGATCGTGCGTTGCGCCCGGCTGCTGTTGGTGATGCGCACGCGCCTGAGCTCGATGTCGTCCTCTGGCGAGACGACGATCTCGGTGTGGGTGTCGATGCCTTCGTCGCGCCGCCTGAACTCTGCCCGACCGACCGAGAAGATCGCCTCGTACCGGGCCGCGCGCTTCCTGGTCGGCTGGTGTGCGGTCGACCAGACGGCGCCGCTGACGAGGTCGCGCAGGTAGCAGAAGCTGCCCATCGCATCGACGGTGCCGTCCTCGTGCCAGCGCGACACCGCCAGCTCCTTCCAGCGGCTGTAGCCGCTGCCGGCGTCGCTGATCATGATGTGGTAGCGGCCGTTCGAGAGCAGTTGCACTTCCGCGCTCGGCGCGTCGAGCTCGGTGACGACGCGGACGGCGGACTGGTCGCTGTCTTCGACGCTACGCCGCCCGGCGCGCTCGTCGATGTCGGGTTGGAAGACGGTGACGCGCGGCACCCGCTCCTGCAACAGCAGCAGGGTCGCCTGCAGGCGCGGGTCGGCGACGAAGCGGCGCTGCATCGGCCGGTCGAGCAGGACGTGGGCGAGTGCGAGCAGGCCCATGCCCTGGTGGTGCGCCATGTAGGAGCGGACGACCGCGCTCGGCTGTCCGCGCGGCAGGCGCGACGTCGTGTAGTCGATCGCCTCGTAAAAGCCGTAGCGGCTCCAAGCGCCTTCGGCGGCGAGGCGCTGCAGGTTCGTGCACGCCTCCTCGGGCGCGACCATCAGCGCCATCATCGACGCGTAGGGCGCGACGACGAGATCTTCGGCGAGGCCGCGCTTCAGGCCGAGACCGGGGACCCCGAACGCGCGGTACTGATAGTTGAGCGCGGTGTCGGTCGCGTTGTAGCCCGATTCCGAGATGCCCCACGGCACGCCGCGCTCGTTGCCGTATTCGATCTGGCGCCGCACCGCGCCGCGACACGTCTGGTCGAGCAGCGTGTGCGCATAGTTCGGCATGATGAGCATCGGCATCAGGTACTCGAACATCGAGCCGCTCCATGAGAGCAGCACCGGCTCGCCGGCGGCCGACGTCAGCAGGCGGCCGAGCGCGAACCAGCTTTCCTGCGCGATCCGGCCCTGCGCGATGCAGACGAAGATGCCGAGCCGCGCCTCCGACGCGAGCAGGTCGTAGTAGCCGGCGTCGGGGCGGCGCTCGTCGACGTTAAAGCCGATCGTCATCAGATGGCGCGACTCGTCGTAGAGGAAGCTCTGGTCCATCTCGGCCAGCGCACCGGCGCGTTCGGCCAGGCTCTCGAGCGACTGCAAGGCGAGCCTCGCCGCCGCCGCGCCGGCGCGGCCGGCGAGCACGCGCAGGGTCGGCAACGACCCGTCGGCTGCATCGCCTTCTTCGGGCAACAGCTCCTCGATCTCGTCGAGGCCCGCCCCGACGTCGCGCACCAGCGACGCAGCCCAGTAGCTCGCGTCGTCGGCGTTCGCCGCCTCGGCGGCGATCTCGCCGGGATCCGTCTCGACGGCGGCGACGGCTTCGATCGTCACCGGCGAGGGCGATGCCTCATCGGCGTCGATCGCGACGCGCAGCTCGATCGCCAGGCGATGCAGCAAGCGGAGCACCTTGCGCCACTCGGCGACACCTTGCGGCGGCTGCTCGCGCTCGCGGTCGAGCGTGTCCTCGAGCACGGCGAGCGCGACCGCGATGTTGCGCCGATGCGTCGCCTCGAGCCGCGTCTCAAGTGATTCGCGCAGCACGCCGAGAGTGTCGTGGACGCCATCGAACCAGGCCGGCGCGAGGAGCGGCGCGTCGACGAGCGCGAGCAACCCGGCGCGCAGCGTCAGCAGCTGGCCGGCGAGGTTGCCGCTGTCGACCGTCGAGACGTAGCGCGGCCTGAGCGGCTGCAGCGTCTCGGTGTCGTACCAGTTGTAGAAGTGGCCGCGATGGCGATCCATCGCTTCCATCGTCGTCATCGCCGCGTCGATGCGCGCCAGCAGCCGGCTGAGCGTGAGGTAGCCGAAGTCACGTGCCGCCAGCGCCGCCAGCAGCGCGAAACCCATGTTGGTCGGCGACGTCCGATGGGCGACGCGCGCGACCGGATGCTCCTGCATGTTGTCCGGCGGCAGCTGGTTGTCGGCCGCGCCGACGTGGCTGTCGAAGAACGCCCAGGTGCGCCGCGAGAGTCGACGCAGGAACGTCGTCTGCGTGGCAGCGAGCAGATGCTGCGCCGGCGCGAGCGGCCGGTCGATCCACCAGACCAGGAGCGGTGACAGCAGCCAGAGCAGCAACACGGGGCCGGCGAACGGCAGCGCTTCGCGGCGCAGCAGCGCGAGCGAGGTGGCAGTGGCGAGCGCAAGCAGCGGGCCGATCGCCATCATCCGCACGTCGTGCAGCAGGTCGGCGACGGTGCCCGCCGGCGCGGCGATACGGACGTCGGCCGACGGCCGCCACTCGAGCAGCCTGCGCTTGCTGATCGCGACCCGCCACAGCGTTCGTGCGATCGCCGTCAGGCTGTATGCGGCTTCGTGCGGCAGGCAGGCGAGCGCCTGCGCGACCTGGATCAGCAGGTTCTGCGCCTGGCGAGTCACTGGCGCGGCGACCGTCGGCTCGCCGCCGCCGGCATGCTCGAGCGGTCTGAGCAGGGTGCCGATCACGAACGCTGCAAGTGGAACGGCACCGATGACCGCGAGCATCAGGATCGGCCAGACCGGCGACGGTGGCAGCAGCGCCCAGGCCGCAAGCAGCGTCGCGACCATCGCCGGCGGCGCCAGGCTGCGGCGAAGGTTGTCGAGAATCTTCGCGCGCGACAGCAACGACAGCGGATTCCGCGGCGCGCCTGGCAGCGTGTGGACGCGCCGGCGCAGCCAGCCGAGCAGCTGCCAGTCGCCTCGGATCCAGCGGTAGCGGCGCGCGACGTCGGCGCTGTAACGGGTCGGCGACTCCTCGAGCAACTGGACGTCGCTGAGCAGGCCCGAGCGTGCATGGCAGCCCTCGATCAGGTCGTGGCTGAGGATGCGGTTCTCGGGCATGCGGTCGTGCAGCGCGCGCTCGAACGCGTCGACGTCGTAGATGCCTTTGCCGATGAACGAGCCTTCGCCGAACAGATCCTGGTAGACGTCGGAGACGGCGCGCGTGTAAGGATCGATTCCGGGCTCGCCGCCGTACAGGCGCGCATACCCGGAGCGATTGGTGCTCGGCAGGCTGAGGCCGACGCGCGGCTGCAGGATGCCGTAACCGTCGACGACGATGTCGCGCTGCACGCCGTTGCCGAAGCGCGGCCGGTTGAGTGGGTGCGCCATCGTCGCGACGATCTTGGCGGCGGCGTCGCGCGGCAGCTGGGTGTCGCTGTCGAGGGTGATCACGTAGCGAACCGCGCGCAGCGCGTCGGTCCGGCCGACGATGCGGGAGAACCGTTCGCCGCCCTGCGCGGGCTCGTGGCCGCGCAGCAGCGCGTTGAGGTCACCGAGCTTGCCGCGTTTTCTCTCGTAGCCCATCCAGACGCGCTCGCGCGCGTTCCAGCGCCGCGGCCGGTGGAACAGGAAGAAGGGGTCGATGCCGGCGCTGTTCGCGTACTTCTCGTTCAGCGCCGCGATGCGCGCGGCGACGAGCTCGACCAGCGCGTCGTCGCCGGCGAGGTGTTCCTCGGTCGCGTCGTGGAAGTCGGTCAGGAGGCCGTAGTGCAGATGCGGATCGCGGTTGGCGAGGAACCGCACCTCGAGCGCCTCGACGAGCGACTCGATCGCCTCGGCGCCGCCGAGCATCGTCGGCACGACGACGAGCGTGCGTGATTCCGCGGCGATGGCGTTGCCGTAGTCCATGCGCGGCAGCGTCTGCGGCTGGACGAACAGGGTGACGAGCCAGTTCGCGATCGAGACCGCGAGCTGGCTGGTGGCGACGACGAGGCCGAGGCCGAACAACGCCTCGCCCCACCACGGCCAGTGCACCTCGAGCCGGGCCTCCAGCATCAGCCGAGCGACCAGGACGAGCGTGAACGCGGCGATGGTGCCGGCGTAGAGCGGCAGCGCCCACGCCATCGCCTTGCGCGCGAACCTGACGCCCCCCGGCAGGTGGGCGTGGACCGCCTGCTCGAGCCGCTCCTGGCCAGCGCCGATCAGGTAGAAGCCGACGTGGCGCTGGCGCGGGTCTCCGGCCGCGCCGGCGTCGGCGCTTGCCGCTGCAGCTTCGGCGAGAGCGACGGCGTTGCGCGCGACGTCGGGCTCCGACGTCGGCGAGAGCGCTGCGATCCTCTCGATCGCGTGCCGGTAGTGGTCGCGGGTCGCGAAGTCCATGGCCGCGTAGGTACCGCCCGGGTCGCCGCGCAGTGCCTGCTCGACGCTGCTCAGCGACTCGACGAATTCGGCCCAGTCCATCGCGCCGAGCAGGCGCAGGCTGCCGATGCTGTTGCTTACCGAGACCTGATTGGCGGCCTGCTGGCGCGCTTCGAGCTGGACCAGCTGCTCGATCGACTGGCCGCTTTCGGCGAGGCGCTGCTCGATCCACTGCAGCGCGAGCATCAGCGCGGCGCCGCGGCCCTGCAGCCGGCGCGCGAACTCGGCGACGAACGCGTTGGTGAGCGACGGACCCGAGCGCGCCATGTCGGCGATGACGAGAATGAGGTCGCTCGGCGAGTTCTCGGCGACTGCGACCATGCTGTCGGCCCAGGCGGCGGCGGTGCTGCGCTCGACGTGCGCGACCTCGATCCGCACCGCGACGCGGCGCAGGTTCTCGATCAGCGCCAGCCGAAGCATGATCGGAAACGCCCACAGCTCGCCGAGCCGGAGCGGCTGCACCGACTGGTACGCGGCGACGAAGCGCGACAGCGTGCTGCGGCCGACCTGGCCGTCGCCGTGCGCGATCGCCTGCAGCGCGAGGTCGTAGACGCGCGGCAGGCCGGCGCCGCCGCCGTTGGCGGCGGCAAGCGCAAGCCGTGGCAGCTTCTTGCTGTAGCCGCGCGGCAGGTGCCGGCGCGCGGTCCGGATCTCCTCCTCGATCAGGTAGAAGTTGTCGAGCAGCCACTCGGCCGCCGGGGTGTGGCGACGATCGGTGTCGGCGGTGACCGCAAGCTGCTTGGCGACGGTGACGAGAACGCGCTCGTTGTCGGCCAGCCGCGGCAACAGGCGGTCGGGCAGTGGCACTTCGCGCAGGACATGCGTCTTCGCCAGGCGCTCGCCATGCGACGCGATCTGCTCGGCGCTGAATAGCTCGGCGCGCAGCGGCGGATCCTCGATCTCGATCGCGCCGGCAGCGGGCACGATGCGCTGCCACCACGTGGCGCTCGAGCGGACGGTGATCGGCAGGTCGCTCGGGAGCTGGGGCATCGGCTCGGGTCGGGTCGGGATCGTTGCACCGGAGGTCGCGGTCGTCGCGCCAGCGCGGCGAAAGGCAAGTTACCACGACTCGCGCGAGGCCGCGAAGCGACCGCGCCGACGCTTGCCGCGGCGGCGGCCTTGCGCGTCCTGCGACGATTGGCGCCACACTGCCTGCCTGCAGCCGTCACCGGAGTCGCCATGAACCAGACCATGCCCAAGGACGGGCTCCAGCTCCGCTCGCTCGTCAAGGAGAGCGGCGAGCTCGAGCTGTCGCTCGTGCGCGTGCCGACGCCGGCGCCGGAGGCCGACGAGGTCGTCGTGCGCGTCGAGGCGACGCCGATCAATCCTTCGGATATCGGCCTCCTGTTCGGCGCCGCCGACGTCGCGACGCTCGCGGTGCTCGGCAACGGTGAGCGCACGGTCGCGACGGCGCGCATCCCCGACGCCGCGATGAGGGCGATGGCCGGCCGACTCGGCCAGTCGCTGCCGGTCGGCAACGAAGGCGCAGGGACGGTCGTGGCCGCGGGCAGCGGCAGCGCCGCGCAGGCGCTCCTCGGCAAGATGGTCGCGGTTCTCGGCGGCGCGATGTATTCGCAGTTCCGCACCGTCAAGGTGGAGCTTTGCCTGCCGTTGCCGGCCGGCACCAGCGCTGCCGAAGGCGCGTCGTCGTTCGTCAATCCACTCACCGCGCTCGGCATGACCGAGACGATGCGGCGCGAAGGGCACAAGGCGCTCGTGCACACGGCGGCGTCGTCGAACCTTGGCCAGATGCTGAACCGGATCTGCATCGCCGACGGCATCGCGCTCGTCAACGTCGTGCGCAAGCCCGAGCAGGCGGCCCTGTTGCGCGAACAGGGCGCGCGGCACGTCGTCAGCACGGCGTCGCCGGCGTTCGTCGAAGAACTGACGCAGGCGGTGGTCGAGACCGGGGCGACGCTGGCGTTCGACGCGATCGGAGGCGGCCGCCTCGCCGGCCAGATCCTCGGCGCGATGGAAGCGGCGCTCAACCGGTCGGCGAAGGAATACAGCCGCTACGGGTCGACGACGCTGAAGCAGGTTTATCTCTACGGCGGCCTCGACACCGGCCCGACCGAAATCGTCCGCAATTTCGGCATGACGTGGGCGATGGGTGGATGGCTCCTGTTCCCGTTCCTGCAGCGGATCGGCGCCGACGCTGCCAACGCGCTCAAGGCGCGCGTCGCGCGCGAGCTGAAGACGACCTTCGCGAGCCACTACACGCGCACCGTCTCGCTCGCCGGCGCGTTGCAGGCCGAGGCGATCGGCGATTACGGCCGGCGTGCGACCGGATCGAAGGTGCTGATTGATCCGAGCGCCTGAGCAAGCGCGGGTCGACGCGCGCGCGACCGGCGCTCTACTCGAGTTTGGCCTGGGCCGCGAGCGAGCGCTCGAGCAGGCGCGGCATGCCGGACTGTTCGGCCCACGCGGCGAAGCCGTCGGTCGGGCCGCGCCAGCGCAGCGTCTCGGCGCCGGCGAAGAGCTCGGCATCGGTTCGCAACGTTGCGAGACGCTTGAAGAGGAGCGCTTCGTCGCGGCGCTCGCCGAGCACCTCTGCCGGGAACGACTCGATCGGGCCGTGCCGATTCACGAGCCGCGCTGCCCCGACGGCGCCGATCCCGGCGATCCCTGGATAGCCGTCGGCGACGTCGCCGACCAGCGCCAGCCAGTCGGGGATCAGGCGCGGCTCGACGCCGAACTTCGCGCGTACGCCGGCGGCATCGCGCACGCTGTTGCCGCGACGGTCGACCTGGACGACGCGATCGGCGACGACGCATTGCGCGAGATCCTTGTCGGGCGTCCAGATACAGACCTTCTCGACGTCGGCATCGCCGTCCGCGATGCGCGCAGCGGAGGCGAGCGCATCGTCGGCCTCGAGCTCGACCATCGGCCAGACGACGACGCCCATCGCGACGAGCGCGTCTTCGAGCGAATGGAATTGCGCAAGCAACGCCGGCTCGATCCCGGCGCCCGTCTTGTAGCCCGGCCACAGGGCGTTGCGGAACGACTCGATGACATGGTCGGTGGCGACACCGAGATGGGTCTCGCCCTGCTCGAGCATCTGCAGCACCGACTGCAGCACGCCGACGACTGCGCCGAGCGGCTTGTCGTTGCCCTTGTGGAAGCGACGCAGTCCGAAGAAGTGACGGAACAGCTCGTAGGTGCCGTCGACGAGGTGGACGATCATGGCGCGCCGGGCTGAGCGCCGCGCTAGCTCTTTGTCGCCTGCTGGCTGCCCGTCGGCGCGGGCGACGCCGAGCGCGGCACGAACGCGCCGAGCGAGCCCGGCGCGGCGCCCGCCCAGAGCTTGCGAAGGTGCTCGCGTTCGTCGCTGAACTTGTCGACGATGCCGGCGATCTCTCCCTCGATGCCTCGAAAGACGTCGCGCAACGCGTTCAGCGATGCATCGTTCGCGTTGATGTCGCGCTGCAGGTCTCGCGGCAGTGGCTTGCCCTTGTAGAACTCGGCTTTCTCATTCAGGGTCCTGCGCTGGCGGCGCAGCTCACCGAGGCGCTCGTTCGGATTGCGCAGCTTGACGATCACGCTGTCGAGCTCGATCGCTTCGGCCTTGCGGTGCGTGGCTTCGTCGGGATAGCGTTCCAGCCAGCGCCGATCCTCGCGCACCGCGACCCGTCGGCAATCGTCGACGAGGGTCTTCAGCTGCACGTAGGCGTCGCAGGCAAGGACTTCGGCAGTCGAGAGGCGCGTCACTGGCGTGCAGACAGGTACGGTCTGGGCGCGCAGCCTGGCGGTCGCGATGGCGCAGTCCGAATCGTCGGCGAACGCCGCTCCGCCGGCCGATGCGAGGGCAACGACCGCGACGACGCCGGCCGCGCGGCGCCGGGCCGGGGTTCGATGTCGATCGGTCGCCATGTCGCAACGATACCGTCGCGGCGACGCCGCGACGGGCGGCGATGAGGTCAGCGCGAGCGGCGAATGGGCCGCGCCGTGAACTTCGGCTCGACCAAGCGGATTACCGTCCGCTGGCTTCCTTCTCCCGCGCCGGCAGGCGCCAGCCCGGCCGAACGTAGTGGCAGGTGTAGCCGTTCGGGATTCTTTCGAGGTAGTCCTGGTGCTCGGGCTCGGCTTCCCAGAACGGCCCCGCCGGTGCGAGCTCGGTCACGACCTTGCCCGGCCACAGGCCCGACGCGTCGACGTCGGCGATCGTGTCCTCGGCGACTTTTCTCTGCTCGTCGCTCGTGAAATAGATCGCCGAGCGGTAGCTGAGGCCGCGATCGTTGCCCTGGCGGTTCTTCGTCGTCGGATCATGGATCTGGAAAAAGAATTCGAGCAGCCGCCGATACGAAAGCCGATTCGGGTCGAACACGATCTCGATCGCTTCGGCATGCGTGCCGTGGTTGCCGTAGGTCGCGTTCGCGACGTCGCCGCCGCTGTAGCCGACCCGCGTCGAGACGATGCCGGCCATCTTGCGGAGCAGCTCCTGCACGCCCCAGAAGCAGCCGCCGGCGAGGACGGCGCGCTCGGTGTTGGGATTGCTGCTCATCGCACTTCCTCCACCTGGTCGAGATACGCGCCGTAGCCCTCGCGCTCCATGTCGTCGCGATGGACAAAGCGCAGCGACGCCGAGTTGATGCAGTAGCGCAGGCCGCCGCGGTCGCGCGGCCCGTCCGGGAAGACGTGGCCGAGATGGCTGTCGCCGTGCGCCGAGCGCACCTCGGTGCGAACCATTCCGTACGACGCATCCTTGAGTTCGCTCACATTGGCGGGTTCGACCGGCTTGGTGAAGCTCGGCCAGCCGCAGCCCGACTCGAACTTGTCGGCCGATGCGAACAGCGGCTCGCCCGAGACGATGTCGACATAGATGCCGGGCTCGTGGTGGTCGAGGTATTCGCCGGTGCCGGGGCGCTCGGTCGCGCTCTCTTGCGTCACGCGGTACTGCTCGGGCGTCAGGCTGGCGACGGCTTCGGGGGTCTTGCGATAGGTGGGCATGGTGTCTCCGTGTCGAGCCCGGCTGTCGCGCCGGCTCGGCCAAAGCTTACGCCGGCCGTCGCTCGCCCGCTGCGTCAGCAGGTCAGCTTCATCGACTCGATGCGGCCGCCGAAGCCGAGCTTTTCGGTGAGACCGGGCTCGCGGCTGTCGGGCGTGAAGCCGACCCAGCGCGCCGACAGGAACTGCTTCTCGTGCAGCGTCAGCGTCGCGCGCGGGCCGGTGACGACGCTTCGGATGTCGCGCTTGAGCTGCTTCGCGCTGCCTTTGTCGAGCGTCTGCAATTCGACCGGCCCGATCAGCGTCAGCGAGTCGCCGCCGAAGTTGACCTCGTCGTAGAACGACGCCCAGCATCCGCTTTTCATCTGCTCGGTCGCACCTCGGGTCGGCAGGACGACGACGACGCTGTCAGCATCGGTCGACGCATCCCGCGACCCGCTCGTCGTCGAGCACGCGGCGAGCGTTGTAAGGGTTGCGGCGGACAGCAGGATCGTGGACAGGCGTTGGCTCATGGGCTTCTCCTGGCTGGTGAAGGTGCGTGGTCGCGGGCGATCGGCGTGCCCGTCGCCCCGGTCGCGGCGCGGGAAAGCGACGAATGGCACGCTCGCGCCGTGCTGATGCATCATCCGCTACCCCACGAACGAGGAGCATTTCCATGCACAAGATCGCTGTGGCGGCGCTGATGGTGTCGTCCGCCTGCCTCGCCCACGCCGCCGGCTTCACGCTCGGTAGCCCGACGATCAAACCGGGCGCGATGCTCACCGACGCGCAGGTTTTCAAGGGCTTCGGCTGCGAAGGCAAGAACATCTCGCCGGCGCTGAAGTGGAGCGGCGCGCCGAGCGGAACGAAGAGCTACGCGGTCACGGTCTACGACCCCGACGCGCCGACCGGCTCGGGCTGGTGGCACTGGGTCGTCTACAACATCCCAGCCACGACGACCGAGCTCGCGGAGGGCGCCGGCGCAGCCGACGGCAAGGGCGCGCTGCCCGCGGGCGCAGTGCAGGGCAAGACCGACTTCGGCAGCGCCGGCTTCGGCGGCGCGTGTCCGCCGGCGGGCGACAAGCCGCACCGCTACATCTTCACCGTCTACGCGCTGAAGACCGAAAAGATCGACGTCCCGGCCGACGCGAGCGCAGCACTGATCGGCTTCATGGTCAACGCCAACAAGCTCGGCAAGGCGACTTTCGAGGCGAAGTACGGCCGCGCGAAGTAGCGCTGCGCGGGTCGGGGCGCCGGCTCAGGGCGCTTGGCGGCCGCCGCTGGCGCCGGCGTCGCCATGGCGCAGCAGCAGCGTCATCAGCGCTGCCGAATCGACGCGGGCGCTGATCGAGTAGGGCTGGCCGGCGGGCAGGACGACGAGCTGGCCCGGGCCGAGGCGACGCGCACCGCCCGGCATCTGGATCTCGATGTCGCCTTCGAGGCAATGGATCGTGCATTCGTCGTCGACGTGATGCTCGGGAATGTCGTGCCGCGCCGGCAGCACGAGGTGGAGCAGCTGGAGGCGATCGGTCTTCAGCAGGCTGGTGCTGAACGCGTCGTGCAGCGACGAGCCGAGCGGGCCGATGTCGATGATGTCGAGCAGGCGGGCATGCGGCAAGGCCATTGCGTTCTCCAGTGCGTTCGGAGCAAGCCCGGTGCCGGGCGCGACCGCCTCCGGCCTCCGGATTGCTCCGCGGTCAGGGCGGGCTTGCGTTTCTCGGAATCGCCGATATCTACCCGCCTTCCCATGACGATACGACACGACCCCGAGGACCAGATGTGGTCGCAGGCTTGCGAGCTGATCGCCGAGGCCGAGCGGCTCCATCGCCAGTTCTTCCGTCTCGCCGCCGTCGACGATGCCCCGGCGTGGGAGCCACCGATCGACGTCCTCGAAGGCGAGCGCGAGATCGTCGTCGTCGTCGCGATGCCGGGCATCGACGGCGAGCGCGTCCAGGTCGCGCACGAGGCGGAAACGCTCGTCGTCCGCGGCTATCGGCCGCTGCCGTTCGAAGGCGGGCGCTTCCGCGTCCGTCAACTCGAGATTCCGTACGGCGTCTTCGAGCGACGCATCGCGCTGCCGCCCGGCCGGTTCGAGGTCGGACGGCCCGAGATCGTTCAGGGCTGTCTGGTGCTGCGGCTGCGCAAGAGCGGGGTCGGAAGATGACGATGAACGCCTCCAGCGAACAATCCCGAGTGCCCGCCGCGGCGCTGTCGCTCGACGAGCGAAGCCAGACCGATCCTGCCGCCGCGAACCCCGCGGGCGCGAGCGGCGACGCGAGCACGCGGCCGCTTCCCGACGACGCGCTGATCGTCCTGCCGGTGCGCAACGTCGTCGTCTTTCCCGCCACCGTGCTGCCGATCGGGGTCGGCCGCGAGCGCTCGCAGGCAGCGATGCAGGAAGCGGTTCGCCTCGAGCGGTCGGTCGGCGTGCTGCTGCAGACCAAGCCCGACGTCGACGAGCCCGGGCCCGACGATCTGCACTGGGTCGGGACCAGCGCCGCGGTGCTGCGCTACATCACCGCGCCCGACGGCAGCCACCATCTCGTCGCCCGCGGCCTGAGACGCTTTCGCGTCCTGCAGTTCCTCGACGGCTATCCGTACACGGTCGTCCGCGTCCAGTACATCGACGACCCCGACCGCAGCGATCCCGAGATCGAAGGGCGCGCGCGCGTTCTCAAGGAGCGCTCGCTCGAGACGCTGCAGCTGCTGCCGCAGGTTCCGGCCGAGATGGCCGTCGCCCTGCAGGGCATCGAGGACCCGGCGCAGCTCGCCAACGTCATTTCGAGCCTTCTCGACGTGCCTGCGGAGGAGAAGCAGTCGCTGCTCGAGACGTTCGACCTGAAGACGCGCCTCGATCGCCTGCTCGCGATCGTCGCCCGCCGGATCGAAGTCCTGAAGGTCTCGCGCGACATCGCCGATCGCACCCGCGAGTCGATCGGAGACGTCAACCGCAAGCACCTGCTGCGCGAGCAGATGCGGACGATCCAGAAGGAGCTCGGCGAAGGTAACGAGGGCGCGGCCGAGCTCGCCGAGCTCGAGAAGGCGATCGCCGAGGCCCATATGCCCGAGGAGGTCGAAAAGGTCGCGAAGAAGGAGCTGAAGCGCCTCGAGCGGATGCCGGAAGCTGCCGGCGAGTACTCGATGGTGCGCAGCTACCTCGACTGGCTGATCGAGCTGCCGTGGGGCGGCGACGCCGAGCCGCCGATCGACATCGCCGAGGCGCGCCGCATCCTCGACGAGGACCACTTCGGCCTCGAGAAGATCAAGCGCCGCATTCTCGAATACCTCGCCGTGCACAAGCTCAACCCGTCGGGGCGAAGCCCGATCCTGTGCTTCGTCGGCCCGCCGGGCGTCGGCAAGACCTCGCTCGGCCAGAGCATCGCCAAGGCGACCGGTCGCAAGTTCGCACGCGTCAGCCTCGGCGGCGTTCACGACGAGGCCGAGATCCGCGGCCACCGCCGCACCTACATCGGCGCGCTGCCTGGCAACATCCTCCAGAATCTGCGCAAGGTGGGCACGCGCCACGCAGTGATGATGCTCGACGAGGTCGACAAGCTCGGCGCTGGCGGCTTCCACGGCGATCCGTCGTCGGCGCTGCTCGAGGTGCTCGATCCGGAGCAGAACTCGACCTTCCGCGACACCTATCTCGCGGTGCCGTACGACTTGTCGAAGGTGATCTTCGTCTGCACGGCGAACGTCCTCGACACGATCCCCGGGCCGCTGCGCGACCGGATGGAGATCATCCAGCTGCCCGGCTACACGGCCCAGGAGAAGCTCGAGATCGCGCGTCGCTACCTGGTCCCGCGCCAGCTCGCCGCGACCGGCATCAGCGCCGACCAGTGCGAGATCAGCGATGAAGCACTGCGGGCGATCATTGCCGACTACACGCGCGAGGCGGGCGTTCGCAACCTCGAGCGCGAGATCGGCAGCGTCTGTCGCTACGTCGCGGTGCGCGTCGCCGACGGCAGCCTCACGCGGATGACGATCACGCCTGGCGAGCTGCATGCCGTGCTCGGCCCGAAGCGCTTCGAGGCGGAAGTCGCGATGCGCACGAGCGTTCCGGGCGTCGCCACCGGACTGGCGTGGACGCCGGTCGGCGGCGACATCCTCTTCATCGAGGCAGCACGGACACCAGGCAGCGGCAAGCTCATTCTCACCGGCCAGCTCGGCGACGTCATGAAGGAGAGCGCGCAGGCGGCGCTCTCGCTCGTCAAGGCCCGCGCAGCCACGCTCGGCATCCCGACCGAGAGTCTCGACAGTCTCGACAAGGCCGACATCCATGTCCACGTCCCTGCCGGCGCGACGCCGAAGGACGGGCCGAGCGCGGGCGTCGCGATGTTCGTTGCGCTGACGTCGCTGCTCAGCAACCGGCCGGTCAGGAGCAACGTCGCCATGACCGGCGAGATCAGCCTGCGCGGCCTCGTGCTGCCGATCGGCGGCGTCAAGGAAAAGGTGCTGGCGGCATTGCGCGCCGGCATCACGACGGTGATGCTGCCGGCGCGCAACCAGCGCGACCTCGACGACATCCCCGCCGATGCGCGCGAGCAGGTCCGCTTCGAGTGGATCGAGCACGTCGACGACGCGCTGCGGGTCGCGCTCGAGCCGGCGTCAGCGAACGCGACAACGACTCCGGCGACGGCCTAATCACGGCGGCGGACGGCGCCGCGGTCTCGCGATAAGCTCACGCGATCACCTCTCGGGGCAGCGGTCGCTGCCCGACTGCCATGGCCATCGAGCTGCGCTTGGACACCCCGGTCTTCGTCGTCGGCGCCGGCATCATGGGCGCCGGCATCGCGCAAGTCGCGGCGCAGGCCGGCCATCCGGTCCGTCTCTTCGACACCCGTGATGGCGCCGCCGACAGTGCCCGCGCGAAGCTCGCCGCCGCTCTCGACGGCCTGGCCGCGAAGGGCAGGCTCGACGCCGCTGAAGCGACCGCGATCGCCGGCCGCATCGCGAGCGCGGCACGGCTCGACGATGCCGCGTCCTGTGGCCTCGTCGTCGAGGCGATCGTCGAGAACCTCGACGCCAAGCGCGCTCTCTTTCGCGCCCTCGAACAGGTCGTCGGCGAGGGCGCGATCCTCGCCTCCAACACCTCGTCGATCTCGATCACGGCGCTCGCCCGGGAGCTGAAGCGGCCGGGCCGGCTGGTCGGCATGCACTTCTTCAACCCGGTGCCGCTGATGAAGCTGGTCGAGGTCGTGTCCGGCCTCGCGACCGATGCCGAAGTCGCCGCGGCCATCTTCGATCTCGCCAAGGCCTGGGGCAAGACGGCGGTCCATGCGCGCTCGACGCCGGGATTCATCGTCAACCGGATCGCGCGGCCGTACTACGCCGAGGCGCTCGCGTTGCTTCACGAGCGCTCTGCCGAGCCGGCTGTGATCGACGCCTGCCTGCGCGGCGCTGGCTTTCGGATGGGGCCGTGCGAGCTGATGGACCTGATCGGCCACGACACCAACTTCGCCGTCACGCAGTCGGTGTTCGACGCCAACTTCGGCGACAAGCGATATCAGCCGTCGCTCGTCCAGCGCGAGATGGTCGACGGCGGCCTGCTCGGCCGCAAGTCGGGGCGCGGATTCTTCGCCTACGGCCCGGGTGGGGCGCCATTGCCGACGCTTGCCGCGGCGCCGTTCGACCACACGCCGCTGCCGACCGCCGCGATCGTCGCCTTGCACGGCCGCGGCATTGCCGTCGATCGCTGGCAGGCGCGCCTCGAAGGCGCAGCTGCGCGCTTCGAAGCCGACCCCGGAAGTCGCTGGAACGGCCTGCAGACCGATGCCGGCGAGCTGCGCCTGACCGACGGCCGTGCCGCCACCCATGTCGCCGCCGAATCGGGCGTGCGCGATCTCGCGGTGTTCGACCTCGCCGTCGCGCCGACTGGTGGTGCGCCGGGAACGCCGCTCGCGCTCGCCTTCGCGGCGACCACTTCGGCGGCGTGGCGCGAGCAGGCCGCCACGTGGCTACGCGTCGCCGGCTGGCAACCGCACCCGATCGGCGATGCGCCCGGGCTCGTCGTCGCCCGCACGATCGCGATGCTCGTCAACGAAGGCGCCGATGCGGTCCACCAGGGCGTCTGCAGCGCCGAGGGCGCCGACCTCGCGATGAAGCTCGGCGTCGCCTATCCCGCCGGGCCGTTCGAGTTCCTGGCGCGCTGGGACGCGACCGCTGTCGCGACGCTGCTCGACCAGCTCGACGCCCACTACCGCGGCGAGCGCTACCGGGTCAGCCCGGGACTGCGCGAGCGTGCCTGCCTGGCGCAACTCGCCCCTTCGGCGCCAGGCTGACGGCGCCGCTGGCCCCCCCCGGTGGGCGCGGCGGCAACGACGCGTCGGACAGCTTCCCGCCCCGATGTCGGCCGACGTCACGACCTGCGTCCAGCGCGTTGTCGCGGGCTGTGGCGTGCCCACAATGTCCGATGCAAACGAAGCTCTAGGAGACACCATGCACGCCAACAGAACCCCGGTCGCTCTCGTCTCGATGCTGGCCGCCGCCGCTCTCCTCTCCGCCTGCGAGAAGAAGACGACCGTGACCGACACCGCTCCCGGAAGCTCGTCGACGACCACGACGACCACGACCACGGCGCCGGCAGCCTCCGACGCGATGGCTTCGACCGCGAACACGATGGAAAAGGCCGCGTCGGCGACCGAGCAGGCGATGGGCAAGGCCGGTGACGCGATCGGCGACGCCGCGATCACCGGCAAGGTGAAGACGGCGCTCATCGCCGACCCCGACGTCAAGGCGCTGAAGATCGACGTCGACACCAAGGACCACGTCGTGTCGCTCAACGGCACCGCCGACACGCAGGCGCGCGCCGACAAGGCGGTGACGATCGCCCAGGGCGTCGAAGGCGTGAAATCGGTTCAGAACAACCTGACCGTCAAGCCCTGACGTCTCGCGTCGACGCGGACGCTGCAGAGGCGGCACTCGCGCCGAGGCCGAGCAGGCGGATCGCGTTCTGCTTCAGGATCAACGGCTTCACGTCGTCCTTGAAGCCGGCCTCCTCGAAATCCTTCAGCCAGCGGTCGGGCGTGATCAGCGGGAAGTCGCTGCCGAACAGGATCCGGTCCTTCAGCAGCGTGTTCGCGTACTGCACCAGCTGCGGCGGAAAGTACTTCGGGCTCCAGCCCGAGAGGTCGATCCAGATGTTGGGCTTGTGCATCGCGAGCGAGATCGCCTCGTCCTGCCATGGCCACGACGGGTGAGCGACGATGATCTGCATGTCGGGGAACGCGATTGCGACGTCCTCGAGCAGCATGGGGTTCGAGTTCTGCAGTCGCAAGCCGCCGCCGCAGCGCATCCCTGAGCCGATCCCCGAGTGGCCGCTGTGGAAAACGGCGGGCAGCTTGTGCTCGGCGATGACCTCGTAGATCGGCCATGCCATCTTGTCGGTGACGTCGAAGCCCTGCACCGTCGGGTGGAACTTGAAGCCTTTGACGCCGTAGTCCTCGACCAGCTTTCTCGCTTCGCGGCCGCCCATCTTGCCCTTGTGCGGATCGATCGAGCCGAACGCGATCATGATGTCGGGATTGGCCTGCGCCGCTTCCGCGATCTCCTCGTTTGGAATGCGCCGCCGCCCGATCTGCGTCTCGGCGTCGACCGTGAAATTGACGAAGCCGATCTTCTTCTCGCGGTAGTAGGCGATCGTCTCGTCCATCGTCGGTCGCTTCGACGAGCGGAAGTACCTGTCGGCGGCGCGGTCGTACTCCTCGCCATAGTTGTCGAACGGGTTGCGGCACGAGACCTCGAGGTGGGTGTGGGTGTCGATGGCGATCAGATCGGCGGTGTTCATGACCTTCTCGTGCAGCAGTGCGCGCAGGCGCAGCTCGGATCGACGTTGTAAACCGGAACCGGCGCGGCCGTCGACGGACTTGGGTTAGGCTTTCGTCGGGGTCGCCCGATGCGGTGTCGCCTCAGCACCCGGCACTGCCGCCATCTCGAGGAACGACGATGACCGATCGGTCGGCGCGGGGAGACTTGTCGACCGAGGATCTGGCCATCCTGCTCGAGGTCACGCGCAGCCTCGCCGCACCGTTCGACCTGATGTCGATGCTCGCTGCGGTAACGGCCGCCGCGCGCCAGGTGCTGCGCGCCGAGCGGTCGTCGGTCTGGCTTCACGATGCCGCCGCCGGCGAGCTCGTGCTCGAGGTGTCGAGCGATATCCGGCACGTCCGCATCCCGGTCGGGCTCGGCCTGGTCGGCGCCTGCGCCCGCGATCGGCAGGTCCTCAACGTTGCCGATTGCTACGCCGACCCGCGCTTCGACCAGCAGGTCGATCGCCGCTCCGGCTACCGCACGCGCTGCGCGCTGACGTTGCCGCTGATCGATCACGCCGGCGCGCTGGTCGGCGTGATGCAGGTGCTCAACCGCGTCGACGGGGTCTTCGAGAGCGCCGACGAGCAGCTCGCGACGGCGCTCGCCGCTCAGTGCGCGGTCGCGCTCCAGCGCGTGCAGATGATCGAATCGCTGATCGAAGGCGAAAGGATGCGCCGCGAGATGGAGATGGCGCAGGCCGTGCAGATGAGCACGCTGCCTCAGGCGATGCCGGTCGTCGCAGGCTACGACTTGCACGGCACGTTCCGGCCAGCCTTGCTGACGGGCGGGGACACCTTCGACCTCGCGCCGGTCGACGGCGGGCTGCTCGTCGTCCTCGGCGACGCGACGGGGCACGGCATCGCGCCGGCGCTGTCGGTGACGCAGATGCACGCGATGCTGCGGATGGCGTTTCGCCTCGGCGCCAGCCTGGAGGCGGCCTTCGCGCAGGTCAACGACCTGCTTGCCGAGACGCTCGCCGAGGACCGCTTCGTCACCGCCTTCATCGGCGTGCTCGATCCGCGCGCACACGTGCTGCGCTATGTCAGCGCCGGCCAGGGGCCGATCCTCCACTTCCATGCCGATCGCGGCACGTGCTCGCGCCACAAGCCGACCAGCTTTCCGCTCGGCGCGCTGGCGCTCGCGCGCCCGCCGCGGGCGCGCGAGATGATCCTGGCCCCGGGCGACGCGCTCGTCCTGCTTTCTGACGGGATCTA
This sequence comes from Caldimonas sp., assembly GCA_036272325.1. Lineage (GTDB taxonomy): Bacteria > Pseudomonadota > Gammaproteobacteria > Burkholderiales > Burkholderiaceae_C > Schlegelella_A. The sequence continues at coordinate 31,965 of DATAYY010000089.1, forward strand.
CGAATACGGCAATGGCTCGGGCGAGCAGTTCGGCGAAGACCGCGTCGAGCAGGTTGTCGCCGCCTATCACGCGAGCGGCGCGGCGGCGCTGTCGGCCGCGCTGCTCGATGCCGTCCAGGCGTTCGCGGGCGGGGCGGCGCAGGAGGACGACATCACGGTCGTCCTCGTCCGGCGCGAGGCTGGTCGGTGAGCGAAAGCGCCTCGTTTGCGCGGCGCATCGACGCGCTGGCCGAGATCGTCGCGTTCACGGCGGCCGCGTTCGAGCGCCAGGACGTCTCGGCCGCGCTTCGCGCCGACGTCGATTTTGTCCTCGAGGAGCTGTTCACCAACATCGTCAAGTACAGCCGGGGGAAATCGCCGGTGACGATCGAGATCGCGGCGATCGCCAGGGGCGTGGAAGTGACCATGACCGAACCCGAAGCCGACCGCTTCGATGTCACCCGGGCGCCGCCGGTCGACGTCACGCTGCCGGCCGTCCGGCGGCAGCCCGGCGGGCTGGGCCTCCATCTGATCCCTCGCCTGGTGGACTCCGTACAGTACGCGTATTCGGAGGGGGAGCGATGCGGCCGCGTCGTCTTCCGCAAGACAAGAGCCGATCCGTCGCCCGGCGCGACGGCGGTGAGCGAGGACGAGCCATGCTGACGATGCAAGGAGGCGGCGAGACGCCGGTCGTGCTTTCGGGGCGCCTGGACGCGACCCAGGCCGCGGCGGCGCAGTCGTACCTCGACCGCCTCCAAGGCATCGTCACCCTCGACTGCAGCGACCTGCAGTACCTCTCGAGTGCCGGCCTCGGTGTCTTCCTGAAGAGCCACAAGCGGCTCCTGGCGAGTGGCGGGCGGCTCCGCCTGACGGCAGTCAATCGCCACCTCCAGGACATCTTCAGTTATTCGGGCTTCGACCAGATCCTCGAGATCGAGCCCGCCCGTTGATGCACTCGCCAACCTTTGCCGCCGTCGCGTGTACTTCGGACGAGGACGATGACCGGGTGCTGGTCGAGCGCTATCTGAGCGGCGACCGCGACGCGTTCACCTCGCTCGTGGTCCGCTACCAGCGGCCGATCTACAACGCCGCGTTCTGGGTCCTGCGCAGACATGAAGACGCCCACGACATCAGCCAGACGGTCTTTCTCAAGGTCGCCGAGCGCGCCGATGAATACGACCCGAAATACAAGTTTTTCAGCTGGATCTACCGGATCGCGGTCAACGAGTCGCTCAACCTTCTGCGGCGCAATCGCCATGAAGACGGCCTCGACGATGACGTCGACGTCGCCGGCGACGAGAGTGCCGGTCCCGAGCGGCAGGCGAGCGCCGCCCAGCTGGCGCGCCAGCTGCGCAGCGCGATGAAGACGATGGCGACGACCGACCGCCTGGTGCTGATGCTGCGCCATTTCTCGGAGTGCAGCTACGAAGAGATGGCGCAGATCCTCGAGATCGACGAGAAGACCGTGAAGTCGCGCCTGTTCGAGGCAAGAAGGCGCCTGCGCGGCCTGCTCAAGGATTGGAAGTGAGATGACGCCCAAGCACTCCGCGCTCACCGAGCTGATGCACGTCGTCCTCGACGGCGAGGCCAGCGATGCCGAGGCGCGCGAGCTCGAGATGCGCCTGGCCGCCGATCCGGCGGCCCGCGCCGAGTTCGACGGTTGGCGGCGCCTCTTTCAAGCCCTGGGCGAAGTTGCAGAGGAGCACGCCCCGGAAGGGTTGGTCGCTTCGGTGACCTTGGCGTTGCCGTTGCCGCCGCGCAGCCATGACGAGCGAGGCCAACCTTTTCCCGGTCGGCGTGTACTTGGGCACGCGCTGCTCGGATTCCCCCGCCGAGTCTTCGGCGAGTCACAAGCGATGCAGCCACCGCGCGTCGCCTCGTTCACACCCACAAGGAGCGTCACGATGACCCAGCAGAGCAGAATCTTCGCCCATCGCAAGGCCTGGCTGGGCGCGGGCATCGCGGCTGCCGCCGCGGTTGTCGTGGCGCAGGTCGCGTTCGACTTCCCGGTCGCGAAGGACGTGGTCGGGACCGTTGCCCCCGCCGAGCGCTACCGCGCGGCGCCGAACGGCAGCGAAGACGTCAAGCTCGGTGCCCCGGCGGGATCGACGACCGCCAGCATCGCAGCCGATGACGTCTCCCGCTCCGTCGCCGAGAAGTCGGCCGACCTGACGGCCCAGAAGAAAGCCGACCTGACAGCTCAGATGACCGCAGACCTGACGGCGCAGAAGAAAGCCGACCTGACGGCTCAGATGACCGCAGACCTGACGGCGCAGAAGAAAGCCGACCTGACAGCTCAGATGACCGCAGACCTGACGGCGCAGAAGAAAGCCGACCTGACGGCCCAGATGACCGCAGACCTGACGGCGCAGAAGAAAGCAGACCTGACAGCCCAGAAGACCGCGGACCTCACCGCGCAGAAGAAGGCGGACATGACCGCCCAGAAGACCGCCGATCTGACGGCCCAGAAGACCGCAGACCTCACCGCTCAAAAGGCCGCCGACATGGCCGCCATGCAGCGCGCGGAAGCCGCACGCGTCGAGTCGCAGCGTTCGATGGAAATGTCGACCAACCGCTCGACGCGACAGTAAGCGTTCCAACTGCACGCAAGCCGCCGCCCGCAAGGGCCGGCGGCTTTGTCTTGTGTGCGGCTCCAAGTACCCTTGCGCGCCGCCAACCTGGAGGAGCCGCGTGCGCCTGGCGAAGTCGTTGTGTCCGATGCTGTGCTTTCCGTTCCTAGCCGTCGCCGGCCCCGGCCCGCTCGGCATTTCGTTCGTCGATACCGACGAACTGCATCTGCTCTATGCCGACCCGAGCCTGAACTACCTCGTTCCGCATGCTGCGCGGACGTTCAGCAACGCGTTCGACTGGCAGCGCCGGATCTTCGGCTGGGAGCCCTCGGAGCGCACGACCGTGTGGCTGCGCGACTTCGCCGACTACGGCAACGCCGGCGTCTCGCCGGCACCCGACACCCTGCTGCGGATCGACGTCGCGCCGGCGTCCAACGCGTTCGAGACCAACCCGAGCAACGAGCGGATGTACTCGACGATGAACCACGAGATGGTGCACGTCGCGACGACCGACATCGCATCGAGCGAGGATCGGCGCTGGCGGGGATTTTTTCTCGGCAAGGTCGCGCCGCAGCCGGCGCACCCCGAGTCACTGCTCTACAGCTATCTGACGGTGCCGCGCTTCACGGTGCCGCGCTGGTACCTGGAAGGCGGGGCGGTGTTCATGGAGACCTGGATGGCGGGCGGCCTCGGCCGCGTCCAGGGCGGCTACGACGAGATGGTATTTCGCGCCATGGTGCGCGACGACGCGCACTTCTACGATCCGCTTGGGCTGGTGTCGCGCGGCACCCGGGTCGATTTCCAGGTCGGTGCCAACGCTTATCTGTACGGCGGGCGCTTTTTCACCTGGCTGGCCTACGCCTACTCGCCGGAGAAGGTCGTCGCCTGGCTGCGGCGTGACGAGGGGAGCCGACGCCATTACGCCGACCAGTTCGAGCAGGTGTTCGGCATGCCGCTCGATCGGGCATGGCAGGACTGGATCGCGTTCGAGCACGAGTTCCAGCGGCGCAACCTCACCGAGGTGCGCAAGTACCCGATCACCCCGCAACGCAACCTCGTGGCGACCGCGATGGGCTCGGTCTCGCGCGCGTATCTCGACGAGGCGAGCGGTGTCCTCTATGCCGGCGTCCGCTATCCCGGCATCGTCGATCACCTCGCCGCGCTGAACATGCGCGACGGCAGCGCGCGCACCCTGGCCGAGATCAAGGGGGCGATGCTCTATTCGGTCACCTCGCTGGCGTTCGATCCCGCCCACCGGACCGCATTCCTTACGACCGACAACCTGGGCTTTCGCAACCTGATCGCGGTCGATGTCGACAGCGGCCAGCAAACGCTCCTCCTGAAGGAGGCGCGCATCGGCAGCATCGCGTTCAATCCCGTCGACCGATCGCTGATGGGGGTGCGCCACGAGTCCGGCCTCGCGACGCTGGTGCGCATCCCGTATCCGTACGATCGTTGGGAGACGGTGCACGAGTTCGCGTACGGCGTCGTGCCGAGCGAGCTCGACGTCTCGGCCGACGGCCGGCTGCTGTCGGCGTCGATCACCGACGTCGGTGGCGATCAGTTCCTGCGCGTCTGGACGCTGGCGTCGCTGCTCGCCGGCAACAGCGCCCCGTTGAGCGAGTTCCGCTTCGGCCAGTCGGCGCCCGAGAGCTTCGTCTTCACGAAGGACGGCCGCTATCTCTACGGCAGCAGCTACTACACGGGAGTCTCGAACATCTTCCGCTACGAAGTCGCGACCGGCGACGTCAAGGCAGTGTCGAACGCCGAGACGGGCTTCTTCCGGCCGATCCCGATGGCCGACGGTCGCCTGGTCGTCTTCAGCTACACCGGCGCGGGATTCACGCCGGCGATCATCGAGCCGCGACCGCTCGAGGACCTGAGCGCGATCACGTTCCTCGGCGCCGAGGTGGCCAAGCGCCACCCGGTCGTCACGACCTGGCAGGTGCCGCCGGCCAAGACCGTCGACTACGAATCGCAGGTGAAGTCGACCGGTCTCTACCGTCCGCTCGACGAAATGAAGGTGGTGAACGGCTTTCCCGTCCTCGAGGGCTACAAGAACACCGCGGCGGCCGGCTACCACCTCAACGTCGGCGACCCACTCGGCTTTGCGCATCTCGGCATCACCGCCGCCTACACGCCAGACCAAAACCTGCCCGGCGAGGAGCGCGGCCACGTCTACGTCGACGGCCACTACCTCGGCTGGCGCGGCGCCCTGGCCTGGAACCGCTCGAACTTCTACGACCTCTTCGGGCCGACTCGGCGGGGTCGCAAGGGCTACGCGGCCACGCTCGGCTACGACCAGTTCCTGATCTTCGAGCAGCCGAGGAGACTCGAGCTCAGCTACGACGCCGCCTACTACGACAAGATCGACACGCTGCCGGGAGCGCAGAACATCGCGACGACGTTCGACCGCCTCTTCACCGGCGAGCTCGCCCTGCGCTATAGCGACGTCCGCCGCTCGCTCGGCGCGGTGGACGACGAGAAGGGCGTCACCTGGGCAGCGGTCGCGACCGGGCATCGGATGGAGAACTCGACGGTGACGCAGCTTCGAGGTGGCTTCGACGCGGGCCTGCCGCTGCCGCTCGGCCATTCGTCGGTCTGGTCGCGCAGCGCCGGCGGCGTCGCCAACGGCGACCGCAACAATCCGATCCTCAACTACTACTTCGGCGGCTTCGGCAACAACTTCGTCGACGACGGCGTGGTCAAGCGCTACCGCGAATACGGCTCCATGCCTGGCTTTCAGATCGACGAGATCAGCGGTCGCACCTTCGTCAAGCAGACGCTCGAATGGAACCTGCCGCCGATCGTGTTCGAGTCGCTGGGCAAGCCGAGCCTTCATCTGCAATCGGCCAGGCCGGCGCTGTTCGCTTCGGCGTTGTGGACGGATCCGCAGGATTCGGCGCTGCGCAAGACCTTCGGCAGCCTCGGCGGGCAGGTCGACATGCGTCTGTCGGTGCTGTACTGGTACGACATGACCCTGTCGACCGGTGTCGCAGTTGGCTACAGGGGCTCGAGGCGCAGCAGCAGCGAGTGGATGATCTCGCTGAAGATCCTTTGAGCGCGCCGACATGTTGATCCACCAGCTGCCCGCGGTGCTGGTGGCGCTGCTGCCGGCGCTCATCTTCCTGGCGGCGCTCGTCTGGCTCGACAGCTACAAGCTGCTCGCGCTTTCTTCCGTCGTCGCGGTGATCGGTGCCGGCGCTGTGATGGCGGCGCTGAGCTACCCGCTCAACGTCGCCCTGCTCGGCCGCTTCGACATCGGCCTCGTCGCGTTCTCGCGCTACGTCTCGCCGCTTTCCGAAGAGCTTCTCAAGGCGCTGATCGTTCTCGCGCTGGTCCGCATGCACCGGATCGGCTTCCTGGTCGACGCGGCGATCTACGGCTTTGCCGTCGGCACTGGCTTCGCGCTGGCCGAAAACCTCTACTACCTCCACCGTGCCGCCGAGGCGGGCATGGGCACGTGGATCGTGCGCGGCTTCGGCACCGCGCTCATGCACGGCGGCGCGACCTCGCTGTTCGCGGTGATGGCGCTGGCCCGCCTCGAGCGCGCGTCGGATGCGAAAGTGACCCATTTCGTGCCCGGATTCGTCGTCGCGGTGCTCCTCCATTCCGGATTCAACCACTTGAGCCAGCTGCCGCTGCTCGCGACGCTCGTGACCATGCTGTTCCTGCCGCCGTTGCAGTGGCTGGTGTTCGAGCGCAGCGAACGGAGCCTGCGTGATTGGCTCGGCCATGGCTTCGACGCCGACGCGCGGCTGCTCGAGCTGATCGGCTCCGGGAGCTTCGCGGCATCGCCGCCCGGCCGCTACCTTGCCTCGCTCCGGCGCGGCCTTCCCGGCGCGCTGCTCGCCGATGCGCTCTGCTATCTGCGCCTCTACACCGAGCTGTCACTGCGCGCAAAAGGCATCCTCATGTTGCGCGAGAACGGCCTCGAGTCGCCTCCTCTCGACGCCGAGACGCGAGCGAAGTTCACCGAGTTGCGCTACCTCGAGAAGAACATCGGCGCCACCGGATTGCGCGCTTTGCGCCCGGTGCTGAAGCTCCGCCAGCGAGAGCTCTGGCAGCTCTACATGCTCGAGGGCGGCGGCCTCGGCTGATCAGCGCAGTGCACAGCGCATCGGCGCTACACGCGCCGGTGGATGGCGACCTTTTCAAGCAGCTGGAACAGCATCGTCTGCTCGAGCTCGGTGAGGTGACCGAGCAGCTCCTTTTCCATGCCGTCGGCGATCCGGTCGGCCTTGCGCACGAGCGCGGCGCCGGTGCGCGTCAGCGCGATGAACTGCTTGCGGCGATCGTCGTCGCTGCGGGTGCGAGTGATCAGCGCGCGCTCCTCGAGCTTGTCGCAGACCAGCGTCAGGCGCGGTGCCGAGACTTCGAGTGCGACCGACATCTGCCGCTGCGTCACGCCCGGGTTGGCGGCGACGAGCATGAGGATGGTGAAGTCGATCCGGCGCAGCTGGAATGGCTCGCCGATGCGCTTCTGGAAGATCCTCAGGCTCGGAATCGCCGCTTGCGCGAGGTTGTAGCCGAGCAGCTTGCGCATCCGGCCGTGATCGAGGTGGCCCGGCAACTCAGTGTCGTGACGGGCTCGCTTCGCGACAGCGGCGGCGCGCGTGGTGCTGGGCGTTGGTGCGGACTTGGACATCACGAATCCGGGACGGCCGGAGTTCTCCTCTTGCCCAATGTAGTTTCGAGTGTTAACGTTTAAGTTCCGTAATTACCCGGATGAAGCCGCGAAGTCGGATGCAACTCCGAACCGGTTGCGCCGGGCCGAGCCGGGCGTCGAAGGGAAGTCCCTAGGCTCTCCGGAAACCGCCTTCACTACGATCGACCGATGACCTCTGCTGACCCGCACGGCGGCGGTACGCTGCCCCCTCCGTTGGAGTCGCTCGGCCTGTTGCGAATCGAGGCCCGCGGGCCCGTGTTGCACGTTCGCCTGAATCGCCCGGCCAAGCGAAACGCAGTCAGCGATGCGCTCGTCGCGCAACTCCACACCGCCTTCGTCAACCTGCCCGAATCGACCCGTGCCATCGTGCTGAGCGGCGAGGGCGACCATTTCTGCGCTGGCCTCGACCTCGCCGAAGTCAGCGAGCGCAGCGTCGCCGAAGGAATCGTCCACTCCCGGTCTTGGCACGCAGCGTTCCAACAGATTCAATTCGGCCGGGTTCCGGTCGTCGCGGTGCTGCACGGCGCGGTGGTCGGCGGCGGCCTCGAACTCGCCGCTGCGTGCCATGTCCGCGTTGCCGAAACGAGCGCGTTCTACGGCTTGCCCGAAGGGCAGCGGGGGCTCTTCGTCGGCGGCGGCGGCTCGGCACGGGTGCCGCGCCTCATCGGCGCCGCACGGATGACCGACATGATGCTCACCGGCCGCGTCTACGACGCCGACGAAGGGTCGGCGATCGGCATCTCGCACTATGTCGTCGCGCCAGGGCAGGGGCTCGCGAAGGCTTTCGCGCTCGCCGAGCGGATCGCAGCCAACGCGCCGCTCTCGAATTTCGCCGTCATGCATGCGCTGCCGCGCATTGCCGACATGGCGCAGGACGACGGATTGTTCGTCGAGTCGCTGATGGCGGCGATCGCCTCGGGCGACGAAGCCGCCAAGCTGCGCGTGCGCGCCTTCCTCGCAGGCAAGGCGGCGAAGGTGAAGAAGGGATGAGCGAGGCGGCGCCCGGCCGCGGCGGCGAGCGAGGCCCACGCTATCGGCCGCTGCCGCTCGGCGGCTCGCTCGCGGCGACGCTCACGCGTCGTGCCGATGGCGCGACCCTGGTCGTCTCGCGCGAAGCGCTCGGCGCCTATCCGCTGCGCATCACCGACCGGCTGCTCGAGCACGCGGCGCGCCATCCCGAGCGCACCCTCGTCGCCAAGCGCGTCGCCGGCGGCGACTGGCGACGCCTCGGCTATGGCGAGGCGCTCGAGAGCGCGCGAGCGGTCGCGCAAGCGCTGTTGGACCTCGGCCTCTCGGCCGATCGGCCGGTCGCGATCCTGTCCGACAACGACATCGAGCATCTCGTGCTCGGCCTCGGCGCGATGCTCGCCGGCGTCCCATTCGCGCCGATCTCGCCGGCGTATTCGCTCGTCTCGCAGGACTACGGGAAGCTGCGCCACATCGTCGGTATGCTGACGCCGGGACTGGTGTTCGCGAGCGATGCGCGCTACGCGAGGGCGATCGCCGCCGTCATTCCTGCTGGGACGCCGGTCGTCCTCGGCGAAGGCCGCCTCGACGACCGCGCCGTGACCCCCTTCGCCGCGTTGCTCGCGACGGCGCCGACCACCGCAGTCGACGCTGCGCATGCTCGCGTCGGTGCCGACACGATCGCCAAGTTCCTGTTCACGTCGGGATCGACCAAGCTGCCGAAAGGCGTGATCAACACGCAGCGCATGCTGTGCTCGAACCAGCAGATGATCCGCCAGTGCTTCCCGCACCTCGCCGAGGAGCCGCCGGTGCTGGTCGACTGGCTGCCCTGGAACCACACCTTCGGCGGTAACCACGACGTCGGCATCGTCGTCTACAACGGCGGCACGCTCTACATCGACGAAGGCAAGCCGACGCCGGCGCTGATCGGCGAGACGTTGCGCAACCTGCGCGAGATCGCGCCGACGATCTATTTCAACGTGCCGAAGGGCTTCGAGGAGATCGCCAACGCGCTCGGGACCGACGCCGGCCTGCGCACGACGTTCTTCAGCCGCGTCAGGATGTTCTTCTTCGCCGGCGCCGGCCTCGCGCAGCCGGTCTGGGACAAGCTCGATCGCCTCGCCGAGGAGGAGTGCGGCGAGCGGATCCGGATGCTGACCGGCCTCGGCATGACCGAGACCGCACCGTTCGCGATCTGCGCCAACGCGCACGAGGTGACGTCGGGCCACATCGGCCTGCCCGCACCCGGCCTCGAGCTGAAGCTCGTGCCGTGCGGCGACAAAGAGGAGGTCCGCTACCGCGGCCCGAACGTGACGCCGGGCTACTGGCGCGCGCCCGAGCAGACCGCCGAGCACTTCGACGACGAAGGCTTCTACTGCAGCGGCGACGCGGCCAAGCCGATGGACCCGGCGCACCCCGAGCTCGGCTTCGTCTTCGACGGCCGCATCGCCGAGGACTTCAAGCTCTCGACCGGAACCTTCGTCTCGGTCGGGCCGCTGCGCGCCAGGATCATCGCCGCAGGTGACCCACTGGTGCAGGATGTCGTCGTCGCCGGCATCAACCGCGACGACATCGGCGTCCTGATCTTTCCGCGCCCCGACGCCTGCCGTGCGTTCGCCGGCGCTGCCGCCGATTCGCCGCTGGCCGCCGTGCTCGCAGACGCGCGCGTCCACGAGTTCTTCCAGCGCCTGGTCGACGCCCTCTGGACAACCGGCACCGGCAGCGCGACGCGGGTCGCGCGCGCGCTGGTCCTGGTCGTGCCGCCGTCGATCGACCGCGGCGAGATCACCGACAAGGGCTCGATCAACCAGCGCGCGGTGCTTGGCCAGCGCGCCGCCGATGTCGAGCGCCTCTACGCCGCCGGCGACTCCGGCGTCCTGCGACCGCGCCTCGCCTGAGCCCGACGATGCCGCGCACTACGTACCACCGCGTCCAGGTCGAGTTCGGCGATTGCGATCCCGCAGGCATCGTCTTCTACCCGAACTTCCAGCGCTGGATCGACGCCGCCTCGCTCTCGTTCTTCATGCAGTGCGGCGTGCCACCTTGGCGCGAGCTCGTCAAGACACGCGGTATCGTCGGCACGCCTCTGCTCGAGATCGCGACCCGCTTCGTCACCGCAGCGACGTACGCCGAGGAGCTCTCGATCGCGACCCACGTCGCCGAGTGGCGCGCCAAGGTCTTCATCCAGCACCACCGCGTGACGCGCGGCGCGACGCTGATCTGCGAAGGGCGCGAGACGCGCGCCTTCGTCCGCCGCGACGCCGACGACCCCGGTCGCCTGCGCGCGATCCCGATCCCCGACGACATTCGTGCTCTCTGCGAGTGACGCAATCCTTTTGTACCTCCACAGGAGACAAGCCCTTGAAGAACTTCAGACTGCTCGCGCTCGCTGCCACGGCGAGCGTCGGCGTGGCGTTCGCGCCGAGCGCGCTCGCCGACCTGACGATCGGCGTCAGCATCTCGCTCACCGGCCCGACCTCGGCGCTCGGCATCCCGACCAAGAATGGGATTGCGCTCTGGCCGAAGGAGATCGCCGGCGAAAAGCTCAACGTCATCGTCCTCGACGACGCGACCGACCCCACGAAGGGCGTCCAGAACACGCGCAAGTTCATCACCGAGGACCATGCCGACGTCATCGTCGGCTCGGTGACCACACCGGTCGCGATCGCGATGGCAGACGTCTGCACCGAGGGCAAGACGCCGCAGCTCATGCTCTCGCCTGCGAGCCTGCCGCCCGGCAAGGACGCCTGGTCGTTTCGCATGCCGCAGTCGACCGCGGTGATGGCGATCCCGATCGTCGAGCACTGGAAGAAGCTCGGCGTCAAGACCTACGGCTTTCTCGGCTACGCCGACGGTTACGGCGAGGCGTGGCTGAACGACATCAAGCCGCTGGCGGAGAAGGCCGGCATCAAGCTCGTCGACGTCGAGCGCTTCGCCCGCAGCGACACCGCAGTCACCGGCCAGGCGCTGAAGCTCGTCGCGGCCAACCCCGACGCGATCCTCGTCGTCGCCTCGGGCAGCGGCTCGGCGATGCCGCACAGGGGGCTGGTCGAGCGCGGCTACCCGAAGGGCAAGATCTACCAGACCCACGGCGCGGCGACGATGGATCTGATCAGGATCGGCGGCGCCGACGTCGAGGGCTCGTTCGTCTCCTCGGGGCCCGCGGTCGTCGCCGAGAAGCTGCCGGATTCGAACGCGAGCAAGGCGCTCGGCGTGCAGTTCAAGAGCCAGTTCGAGGCCGCCTACGGCAAGGGCTCGGCGAACCAGTTCGCCGCCCATGCGTTCGACGTCGTCCTGGTGCTGCAAAAGGCCGTGCCGATCGCGCTCAAGACGGGCAAGCCGGGAACGGCCGAATTCCGCGCCGCGCTGAAGGACGCGTTCGAGACGATGGGCCGCACCCCCGTCTCGCAGGGCGTGCTGCACTGGACGTCGAGCGATCACTTCGGCTATACGCCCGAGACCGGCGTGCTGCTGAAGGTGGTGAACGGCGACTGGCAAGTCGTTCCGCAATGACGGTCGCGGTCGCCGCAGCGCGCTGAGATCGAGGCGCCCGGGTGGACGTCTCGATCGCCAGCATCCTGCTGCTCGATGGCGTCACCAACGGCGCCATCTATGCGCTGCTGGCGCTCGCGATCGTTCTCGTCTTCGCGGTCACCCGCGTCATCTTCATCCCGCAAGGCGAGTTCGTCGCCTTCGGCGCGCTGACGCTCGCGCTGCTGCAGCTCGGCAAGGTTCCGGGGACGATCTGGCTGCTGCTCGCGCTGGCGGCGCTCGCGGCGCTGCTCGACGTCGTCGACGCGCTGCGGCGCGGGCTGTCGGCGGCGCAGGTCGTGCGGATCCTCGTGCGCACGCTGCTCGCGCCGATCCTCGTCGCCGCGCTCACCGTCTGGGCGGCGCCGCTGAAGCTTCCGCTCGTCGTCCAGAGTGCGCTGACGCTTGCGATCGTCACGCTCCTCGGCCCGCTCGTCTACCGGCTCGCTTACCAGCGCCTCGCCGACGCGACCGTGCTCGTGCTGCTGATCGTCTCGGTCGGCGTCCACTTCGCGCTCACCGGGCTCGGTCTCGTCTTCTTCGGCGCCGAGGGCTTCCGCAACCCGAGCTTCTGGGACGAGCGCTTTGCTGCCGGCGCGCTCGCGATCACCGGCCAGACGATCTTCATCTTCGTCGCCTCGATCGGCCTGATCGTCGCGCTCTGGCTCTTCTTCGGCCGGACGCTGCGCGGCAAGGCGCTGCGCGCGACGGCGGTGAACCGGCTCGGCGCGCGGCTGATGGGAATCTCGACCTCGGGCGCCGGGCGGCTGAGCTTCGGCCTGGCTGCCTTTATCGGCGCGCTCTCGGGGCTGCTCATCGGGCCGACGACGACGATCTTCTACGACTCGGGTTTCCTGATCGGCCTGAAAGGCTTCGTTGCCGCGATCTTCGGTGGCCTCGCGAGCTATCCGGCGGCTGCACTCGGCGCACTTCTGGTCGGCGTGCTCGAGAGCTTCAGCTCGTTCTACGCGAGCGCGTTCAAGGAAGTGATCGTCTTCACGCTCATCATTCCGGTGCTGCTCTGGCGCTCGTTCCAGCACGGCCACGACGACGAGGAGGAGTGACGTGCCGATCCGTCGCACCCTCCTTGCCGTCTTCATCGTCTGCCTCGCGCTGCTCCCGGTTTTGCCGGTGCCCGAGTTCTGGATCACGCAGGCCAACTACATCGGGCTCTACACGCTCGTCGTCCTCGGCCTCGTCGTTCTGACCGGCGTCGCCGGGCTGACGTCGTTCGGCCAGGCGGCATTCGTCGGCCTCGGTGCGTACACGGCCGCCTACCTGACGCTCACGTTCGGCGTCTCGCCTTGGCTCACCGTCTGGATCGGCCTCGCCTTCACCGCGCTCGCGGCGCTCGTTCTCGCCTGGGTGACGCTGCGCATGTCGGGCCACTACCTGCCGCTGGCGACGATCGCCTGGGGGCTGTCGCTGTTCTATCTGCTCGGCAACCTCGAGGTGCTCGGCAAGTACGACGGCCTGCTCGGCATCCCGGCGCTGACGTTCTTCGGCACCACGCTCAACACCGGGCGGACTTTCTTCTATCTGCTATGGGCCATCGTCGTCCTCGCCGCGATCGCGGTCACGCACCTGCTCGATTCGCGCGCCGGCCGGGCGCTGCGCGCGGTCAAGGGCGGAACGACGATGGCCGAGGCGATGGGCGTCGATACCTTTCGCGTCAAGGTCACGGCGTTCGTTCTCGCGGCGGTGCTCGCGAGCGTCTCGGGTTGGCTGTTCGCGCACTTCCAGCGCACCGTCAACCCGTCGCCGTTCGGCCTCAACATGGGCATCGAGTACCTCTTCATGGCGGTGCTCGGCGGCGTCGGCTACGTCTGGGGCGCGCTGATCGGCGCCGGCGTCGTCCAGATCCTGAAGGACCAGCTCCAGGTCTGGCTGCCGCGGCTGATGGGAACGAGCGGCAACTACGAGACGATCGTCTTCGGCATCGTCCTCGTGCTGATGCTGCAGTACGCGCGCGACGGCATCTGGGAGTTCGTCGACGCCGCGCTGCCGCGCTTCAGGCGCAAGGTCGACTGGGCCGACGCCGCGCCGCTGCCGGAGCGGCCGCGCCCGCCGCACGGCGAGACCGTGCTCGACGTCCGCGCCGCGCGCAAGGAATTCGGCGGCCTCGTCGCCGTCAACGACGTCAGCTTCGCGGTCCGCGCCGGCGAGATCCTCGGCCTGATCGGACCGAACGGCGCCGGCAAGTCGACGACGTTCAATCTCGTCACCGGCGTGCTGCCGGCGACGCGCGGCGAGATCGCGTTGCTCGGCCGGCGCATCGACGCGCTGCCGTCGCGAGCGATCGCGCGTCTGGGGGTCGCGCGCACGTTCCAGCACGTCAAGATGATCGGCACGATGACCGTGCTCGAAAACGTCGCTCTCGGCGCGCACCAGCGCGGCCGCCACGGCATCCCGGCGGCGATGCTGCGCCTCGATCGCGCCGAGGAGCGCCGCCTGATGCGCGAGGCCGAGCGCCAGCTGCGACGGATCGGCATGACCGAGCTGATGCACGAGCAGGCAGGCAACCTCGCGCTCGGCCAGCAGCGGCTGATGGAGATCGCGCGTGCGCTCGCCGCCGATCCGATCCTGCTGCTGCTCGACGAGCCCGCCGCCGGGCTGCGGCTGAAGGAGAAGGAGGGCCTTGCCGATGTGCTGCGCCAGCTGCGCGGCGAGGGCCTTTCGATCCTCCTCGTCGAGCACGACATGGACCTCGTCATGGGTCTGGTCGACCGCGTCGTCGTGATGGAGTTCGGGATTCGGCTGATCGAGGGGACGCCGGAGGAAGTGCAGGCGTCGCCGGCGGTGCGTGCGGCGTATCTCGGCACCGAGCATTGATGATGTTGCTGATGAACGGGTCTTCCTTGCTTGCAGCAGCCCGCCCGGTCCCGCGCGGGCATGGCGGGTCACTTTGGTGTGCTGGCTCAAATGAAAATACCCGAAGCAAAGGGCCTCACACGATGCGAATTGATTCCTTTGGCAAGAGGGTTCGGCGGGCGGTGAGTTGTTCGACTTGGAATGCCGTGCGTTCAAGACCAAGAGCGATCGCCTTTGCTTTTCGTCACGGACGCGGTGGGGGTGCCAGGCCCGGACCCGGGGGGCTGCCGCGCGTAGCGCAAACCGGCGCCAAGGCAAATGGCTGAGCTATTGCTCAACGTCAGGGATCTGCACGCCGGCTACGGCCGCGCCGAGGTTCTGCACGGCCTCACGATCACCGCGCGCGCCGGCAAGGTGATCACCGTGATCGGCCCGAACGGCGCCGGCAAGTCGACGCTGCTCAACGCGCTGATGGCGGCGCTGCCGGCGCGCGGCACGGTCGAATACGACGGCGTCTCGGTCGACCTGCTCTCGCTCGAGGAGCGCGTCATGCTCGGCATGGCGCTCGTCCCGGAGACGCGGGCGCTGTTCGCGGCGATGTCGGTCGAGGACAACCTGCTGCTCGGCGCGTACCGCCAGTTCCGCCTCGGCGCGAAGGACAGCGCCGACTCGCTCGCCGACGTCTTCAAGCTCTTCCCGCGCCTCGAAGAGCGCCGCGCCCAGCTTGCCGGCACGCTCTCGGGCGGCGAGCGGCAGATGCTCGCGGTCGGCCGCGCGCTGATGGGCAAGCCCCGCCTGCTGATGCTCGACGAGCCGAGCCTCGGCCTCGCCCCGCTGGTCGTGCGCGACATCTTCGCGACCATCGCGGCGCTGCGCGCGACCGGCGTGACGATCCTACTCGTCGAGCAGAACGCGCGTGCCGCGCTCGAGGTCGCCGACTATGGCTACGTCCTCGAGATGGGCGAGATCGCGCTCGAAGGGCCGGCATCGGACCTCGCCGGCGATCCCCGCGTCATCGAGACCTATCTCGGCGCGACGCGGAAGAGGGCCGGCGCGTGAGCGACGGCAAGCGTCAGATCGCCTTGCTGCGCTAAGCTCGCCGCCGCGCCGCTGATGGCGCGATGGAGGAGACCGTCATGTCCTTGGTTCATCGCGTCGCCGCTGAGTTCATCGGCACCTTCTGGCTCGTCCTCGGCGGCTGCGGCAGCGCCGTGCTCGCGGGCGCGTTCCCGCAATACGGTATCGGTTTTGCCGGCATCGCGCTCGCGTTCGGCCTCACCGTGCTGACAATGGCGTACGCGATCGGCCACATTTCGGGCTGCCATCTCAACCCCGCGGTATCGCTCGGCCTCGTCGTCGGCGGACGGTTTCGCGCCGGCGATCTGCTGCCCTACGTCGTCGCCCAAGTTCTCGGCGCCATCGCCGGCGCTGGCGTGCTCTATCTGATCGCGACCGGCAAGGCCGACTTCGACGTTCACAAGGGCTTCGCCTCGAACGGCTACGGCGAGCATTCGCTCGGTGGCTACTCGCTGCAGGCGGCGCTCGTCTGCGAGTTCGTGATGACGTTCATGTTCCTCGTCGTCATCCTCGGCGCGACCGACGAGCGCGCACCGAACGGCTTCGCGCCGATCGCAATCGGCTTCGGGTTGACGCTGGTCCACCTGATCAGCATTCCGGTCACCGGCACCTCGGTCAATCCGGCGCGCAGCACCGGGCCGGCCGTGTTCGCCGGCGGCTGGCCGCTGATGCAGCTGTGGGCGTTCTGGGTCGCGCCGCTCGCTGGCGCGGCGTGCGCGGGCCTTGCCTATCGCTGGCTGAGCGGCGAGCGCAGTGTCGCGGCGGGGATCGAAGGCGCGGCGGCGGCGAGCGGGATTCCAAAGTCGCCGTCCTGACGAGCGGCGCCGCGCCGGCCACAGGAGGGCCGGCCGCAGTGCCGGGTCAGTGCCCGCCCCAGACCTCGTCTGCGACTTCGACGATCAGCCGCAGCTTGGCGCGCTGCGCCTCGACCGCGATCGCGTTGCCGTGCACCGTGCTCGAGAAGCCGCACTGCGGCGAGATGCAGAGCTGCTCGACCGGGACGTACTTCGCCGCCTCGTCGATCCGCCGCTTGAGCGCATCCTTCGATTCGAGCTCGCTGAGCTTGGTCGTGACGAGGCCGAGGACGACGGTCTTGCCTTTCGGCAGGAAGCGCAGCGGCTTGAAGTCGCCGGAGCGCGCGTCGTCGTACTCGAGGAAGTAGCCGTCGACGTCCATCTCGGTGAGCAGCGCTTCGGCGACCGGCTCGTAGCCTCCCTGCGCCGCCCACGTGCTCTTGAAATTGCCGCGGCACAGGTGCACGGCGAGCGTCATTCCCTCGGGCTTCTGCGCGACGACGCGGTTGATGAACGAGGCATAGCGGTGCGGCAGCTCGTCGGGGTCGTCGCCGCGTCCTCGTGCTGCCTCACGCATCTTGTCGTCGCAGAGATAGGCGAGGTTGGTGTCGTCCATCTGCACGTAGGCGGAGCCGGCGGCGGCGAGCGAGCGGAGCTCGTCGCCGTAGGCATCGGCGACGTCCTGCCAGAAGGGCTCGAGGTCGGGGTAGTGCTCGCGGCTGATGCCGGCGCGGCCGCCGCGGAAATGCAGCATCGTCGGCGACGGGATCGACACCTTCGGCGTGCGACCGGCGCTCACCTGCGACTTCAGATACTCGAAATCGGCGCGCTGGATGTCCTTGACGTGGCGCACCTTGCCGATGACGCGCATCACCGGCGGCGCGAGCTCTTCGCTGCCGTCGGGCTTCCTGATCGTGACCGGGACGTCGGTCTTGACGCCGCCGAGCTGCTCGAGGAAGTCGATGTGGAAATACGTGCGCCGGAACTCACCGTCGGTGATGCTCTTCAGGCCGACGTCCTCCTGGAAGCGGACGATCTCGGCGATCGCGTCGTCCTCGACAGCGCGCAGCGCCTCGGCGGTGATTTCGCCGCGCGCCTTTCGGTCGCGTGCCTCGAGCAGGCGCTTCGGACGCAGGAAGCTGCCGACGTGGTCGGCGCGAAACGGCGGGCGGGTGCGGGTGGTCATCGGCGTGGTCCCTGCTGGCTGCACCGCCTCTCGTCGAGGCAGACGGACGATGATAGGGACGGCGGCGTCCCGTTGGCGAATGCCCGCATTGCGGCCGCTTGCACGGCCGGGACAATCGTGCGATCGACTCGAGAAGGACCGCGACCATGCGCCGCCGCTTCGCCCTTGGCATCTCCCTCGTCACGCTCGCCGCGGCGCTGCCGGGCAGCGCGCTCGCGCAAGGCAGCGAGCCGTTCAAGATCGGCTTCATCCTGCCCATGACCGGCCAGTCGGCGTCGACCGGCAAGCAGATCGAGGCGGCGATCAAGCTGTGGCAGGCGCAGAACGGAACGACCGTGGCCGGGCGCAAGGTCGAGGTCATCGTCAAGGACGACGGCGCCGTTCCCGACGTCACCAAGCGGATCGCGCAGGAGATGGTCGTCAACGACAAGGTCGATGTCCTGGCCGGCTTCGGCATCACGCCATGCGCGTTCGCGACGGCGCCGATTGCGACCCAGAGCAAGACGCCGATGGTCGTCACCGCAGCGGCGACGTCGGCGATCACCGAGCGCTCGCCCTACATCGTGCGCACCAGCTTCACGTTGCCGCAGGTGACGGTGCCGATCGCTGACTGGGCGGCCAAGCACGGCATCAGGAAGGCGGTGACCTTCGTCGCCGACTACGGCCCCGGCCTCGACGCCGAGAAGTTCTTCAAGAGCCAGCTCCAGCTCAACGGCGGCCAGATCATCGGCGAGATCCGCACGCCGCTGAAAAGCCCCGACTTCGCGCCGTTCCTGCAGAAGGTTGCCGACCTGAAGCCGGACGCAGTCTTCGTTTTCTTGCCCTCGGGCCAGGGCGCTTCGTTCATGAAGCAGTTCGGCGAGCGCGGCCTCGACAAGTCCGGGATCAAGCTGATCGCCACCGGCGACGTCACCGACGATGACCAGCTCGACGAAATGGGCGACGTCGCCCTCGGCGTCGTCAACTCGCACCACTACTCGGCGGCGCATCCTTCGGCGACGAACAAGAAGTTCGTCCAGGCGTTCGAGGCGGCGAACAAGTTCCGGCCCAACTTCATGGCGGTCGCCGGCTACGACGGCATGCACGTGATCTACAACGCGCTCGCCGCGACCAAGGGCAAGGGCGGCGGCGACGCGCTGCTGGCGGCGATGAAGGGGCAGGTCCTCGAGAGCCCGCGCGGCCAGATCCTGATCGACGCGCAGACGCGCGACATCGTCCAGGACGTCTACATCCGCAAGGTCGAGCGCGTCAACGGCCAGCTCTGGAACGTCGAGTTCGACGTCCAGAAGGCGGTGAAGGACCCCGGCAAGGCGAAGTAGTCGGCTCGGCGCCACGCCGGCGTGCGCGATGCGGTCAGCGCTCGACCGTGACGACGTGCGCCTGGACCTTGCCGTCGACCGCGCCGCTGCCGAAGCGCCGCGCGATCGCGGCGGCGCCGGCGTCGACCGCTTCGGCGAGCCGATCAGCGGCGCGCGCCTCGATCTCGCTTCGCAGCGGCGTACCTTCGCAGTAGGCGATCGCCGGGTGGCGCGGCGTCGGTGCGCGGCTGCGCTCGGTGATCGTCTCGATCCGCGGCGCCGCGTCGAAGCCGGCGGCGCGCACGTCGTGCTCGATCACGCGCACGTCGTGGTAGCCGTGCGGCGTGCGCGCCAGGAAGCGCGGCGGGTCGTCGGGGAAGAGCGCCGCGACGGCGTCGGTGACGACGTCGGCGAACTCGTTGGTAGCGATCCGGTCCCAGACGTTGAAGAGGAACAGCCCGCCCGGCCGCAGCACGCGGCGCGACTCGGCGAACGCCTTGGCCTTGTCGGGGAAGAACATGGCGCCGAACTGGCAGACAACGGCGTCGAACGATGCGTCGCCAAACGGCAGCGCCATCGCGTCGGCCTGTCGCCACTCGACCGCGCCGGCGCTACCGATCCGCGCCGCGGTGTCGAGCATCGCCTGGTTGAGGTCGGTCGCGACGATCGCGGCCGTCGCTGGCAGCCGTTCGCGCATCGCTCGCGTGACGACGCCGGTGCCGGCGGCGATCTCGAGGACGCTGCGCGGTGTGCGTGCGGCGACGCGCTTGGCCAGATCCCGCGCGTATGGCGCGAAGATCAGCGGGACGAGGTACTCGTCGTAGAGCCTCGGGATCGACCCGGCGAAGCTGTTGTCGCGCGCGGACGTGCTCACGGCCGCAGGCGCCGCGGGCGACTTGCCAGGATCAGGTCGGTGCCGACTGGAAGTAGCGCGCCTCGAGCGTTTTCGCGCTGATGAGGCGCAAAGCGACGAGCAGACGCTCCCAGCGCGTCAGCGGCTGGATCGTGCCGCTCGGCAAGACGAGGACGGCGCCGAGGATCGGCTCGTCTTCGATGCGCGATTCCTGGTAGTCCCGCATTCCCTTGGTCGCACTCATCGCTGCCTCCTGTAGGTCGCTCCGGCGAGCTCTTTTCCAATGTATCAGAGTGTGTCAAGTGTGTCGCGACCGGGCGTCCGGATGCCCGGGCGGACTTCCGTCCGGCCGCAGTCTGCGGTTCGAGCTCGGCGCGCCGCTCACCGTGCAGAACTTCGTCAATTCCTGCCCCGCGGCGTTGCTCCTGGTCGCCTTCCGGCCCTCCCAGCGCCAGTTCGCCGGTTCGTTCCTGCGCGCCGGGATCCGTTGACGCACACTCGGCATCGAGGTCTCTCGATGAAGCTCGTCACCTGGAATATCCAGTGGTGCCTCGGCTGCGATGGTCGCGTCGACCCTGGGCGGATCATCGACGAGGCGCGCGCGTTCGCTGACTTCGACGTTCTCTGCCTGCAGGAGGTCGCGGCCAACTTCGGGGCGTTGAAGGGCAGCCACGGCGAGGATCAGTTCGCCGCGCTCGCCAGGGCACTGCCCGGCTTCACGGCGGTCGACGGCGTCGCCGTCGACACCGCGGCGGCAGACGGAACGAGGCGCCGGTTCGGCAACATGATCTTCAGCCGGCTGCCGGTCCGCTGGGCGCAGCGGCGCCTCTTGCCGTGGCCCGCCGACCCGGCGGTGCGCAGCATGCCGAGAATCGTCGTAGAAGCGCTCGTCGAGACGCCGTTCGGGGCGCTGCGCGTCATGACGACGCACCTCGAGTACTACTCCTTGCCACAGCGCGCGGCGCAGGTCGAGGCGCTGCGCACGCGCCACGCCGAAGCGTGCGGCCACGCCGTCGCGGCCGGCAGGGGGAGCGCCGCCGACGGCCCGTTCGAGCCCCAGCCGCAGAGCGTCTCGGCGATCCTCACCGGCGACTTCAACTTTCGTGCCAGCGATCCGCTTCACGCCCGGCTCGCCGCGCCGTTCGACGACGCTCGCGTTCCCGGCCTCGAGGACGCCTGGCAGCGCGTTCATCCCGGGCGCACGCAGCCGCCGACGCTCGGTGTCCACGATCACGAGCAATGGCCGGAGGCGTTCGCGTGCGACTTCATCTTCGCGAGCAGCGACCTTCGCGAGCGCGTGCGCGACGTCGCCGTCGATGGCGCAACGCAGGCGAGCGACCATCAGCCGATGATGGTCGAGCTGTCGTAGCCGGGGTGCCGTTGCCGACGCGCGCGCAGCTCATCCGCGGCACGCTCGCGGCTTCGCTTGCGGCGATCGCTCCGCGGTCGCACGCAGGCGCCGCTGCCGCAAGGACGAAGATGAACACACGGCCGATCCCGTCGACCCGCGAGCCGCTGCCGGTGATCGGCTGCGGCACCTATCTCGGCTTCGACCAGGCGCCGGCGACTCGGGAGTACGCGGCACTGCCGGCAGTCGTCGACGCGCTGCTCGACGCCGGCGGCAAGGTCCTCGACAGCTCGCCGATGTACGGCCGCGCCGAGGAGACCGTCGGCGAGCTGCTCGCCGCCAGCGGCCGCCGCGCGGAAGCGTTCCTCGCGACCAAGGTCTGGACGCGCGGCAGGAGCGACGGCATCCGGCAGATGGAAGCTTCGATGCGGCTGCTGCGCGCCGACCGTCTCGACCTGATGCAGATCCACAACCTGGTCGACTGGCGCACCCATCTGGCGACGCTTCGCAGCTGGAAGGAAGACGGCCGGATCCGCTACCTCGGCATCACCCACTACACCTCGTCCGCGTATCCCGAGGTCGAGTCGGTGCTGCTCGCCGAGCAGCTCGACTTTCTGCAGATCAACTATGCGCTCGACGACCGTGAGGCCGAGCGGCGCGTGCTGCCGCTCGCCGCCGAGCGTGGCGTCGCCGTGATCGTCAACATGCCGTTCGGCGGCGGCGGCCTGCTGCGTGGCCTGATGGCGAAGCCGTTGCCACCCTGGGCCGCCGAGATTGCCTGCACGAGCTGGGCGCAGGTGCTGCTGAAGTTCGTTCTCTCGCATCCGGCGGTGACGTGCGCGATCCCGGGCACGCGCCGCCGCGAGCACATGGAGGACAACGTTCGCGCCGGCTTCGGAGAGCTCCCCGAGCGCGGGTTCTGGCGCGGCAAGGCCGAGGCCATCGCGCGTTAGCTGCGCGGCGATGCTGCTCCGCCGGCGAGCGGCAGGCGGACGATGAACTCGCTGCCGAGATCCTTGCCGGCGCTGCTCGCCGCGACCGTGCCGCCATGCGCCCGGACGAGCTCCTGCACGACCGCAAGGCCGATGCCGAGCCCCGACTCGTCGACTGGGACGTTGGTGTCGATCGCGAACAGGTCGAAGATGTGCGGCAGCGCTTCCGGTGCGATGCCGACGCCGCGGTCGGCGACGGTGACGACGACCTGGTCGGCGCCGACCGTCATCGCGAGCAGGATGTCGGCGCCGTGCCGCGACCGCCGCGACGCGTTGTTGAGCAGGTTGCCGAACACCTGCGTCAGCCGCTGCGGGTCGCCGTGGACCGCCGCCGGGGCGGTGGCGAGCTCGGTCCGCAGCCGCTGCTGCTTCTTGTCGATCGCGTGCCGACAGGCGTCGATCGCCTCGCTCAGGATGCCGCCGAGATCGAGCTCGCTGCACTGGAGACGGAACTCGCCGGTGCCGACGCGCGAGCCGTCGAGCAGGTCGTCGAGCAGGCGCGCCATGTGCGCGCTCTGGCGCTGGATGACGTCGTGCTGCGCGGCGCGCTGGACGTCGTCGATCCGCGGATGCCGGAGCGTCCCAGCGGCCATCCGGATCGCCGACAACGGGTTGCGAAGCGCGTGCGCCGCCATTGCGACGAAGTTGATCTGCCGCTGGTGCGCCTCCTCGGCGTTGGCCTGCAGCTTCTGCGCCGTCTGCGCGGCATTGACGAGCTGCTTGTTCGCCTCGAGCAGCTTGCGCAGGCGCGCCTCGTGCTCGGCGAGCGCGGAGTCGGGCCGCCGGCCGGCGTGGCCGGCAGTGGCGGCGGCGTCTGGCAGCGAGCGCCGCTCGCGGTGCGTGCCTTCGGCGATTTCGCTGCAGAACGCGTAGCCGCCGGGACCGGCGTTCTTGGCGCGGTACATCGCCGCATCGGCGCAGTCGATCAGCGTCGTCGGATCGTCGCCGTCCTCCGGATAGACGCTGATGCCGAGGCTCGCCGATAGCCGCAGCCGGTGCGACCCGATCAAGGCTGGCGCGCCGAGCGTCTCGATGATCTTCTGTGCCACCGCGGCGGCATCGCTCGCCCTGACCATCTCGGCGAGCAGGACGACGAACTCGTCGCCGCCGTGGCGGCTGACCGAGTCCGATTCGCGCACCGCCGATTCGAGGCGTCGCGTCGCGAGCTGCAGCACCTGGTCGCCGATCGCGTGGCCGAGCGTGTCGTTGATCCGTTTGAAGCCGTCGAGGTCGACGAAGATGACGCCGACCCGGCTCGAGCGACGCTGCGCCATCGCGATCGCGGTCTCGAGTCGGTCGAGCATGAGGGTGCGGGTCGGCGCTCCGGTCAGCTCGTCGTGCTGAGTCGAGCGCGCCAGCTCGTCGAGGCTGCTCACTGCCGTCTGCGCGACGCTGTCGGCGTGCACCGCCGCCTGGACGAGCTCGGTGTTGACCTCGAGCACTTCCATCGAGCGCAGATTGCTCAGCTCGTGCTGCACCTGCGCGAGCTCGTGCCGCATCTTCTCGAGCTCGGCGCGGACGGCATCAGCCTGGGCGTTGAGCTGAGCGAGCGCGCGGCTCGCCGCGCCGGCCTGCGCGTCTTCGGAGACGTTGCTCGCGGCCGGCGCTGTGCTGTCGCCGCCGGTCTGGGCGCGTGCGGGCTGCTCCGTTCGTTGCGGCGCTTGCTGCATGGCGTCGATCATGCCGCACTTGCCTTCCCCGGTCGGGCGAAGGCCGTTGCGACGAAGGGCCGTTTGCCGAGAGAAATGACACATACAGTGTCGGCTTCGCCAGCTTTCGGGCCCTCGTCATCGTGTCCATCGCATCCGCCTCGCCCCGACCTGCACCAGCCGGCGCCGACGCCGGCTTGCTCGACGTCCTCATTGTCGGCGCCGGCCTGTCGGGAGTCGGCGCTGCCCACCACCTGCAGCAACGGTGCCCGGACAAGCGCTACCAGATCGTCGAGGCCAGGACGGCGATCGGCGGCACCTGGGATCTGTTCCGCTATCCCGGGGTGCGCTCCGACTCCGACATGTTCACGCTCGGCTATCGCTTCCGGCCGTGGACCGACCCGCAGGCGATCGCCGGCGGCGCGTCGATCCTGCGCTACATCCGCGACACCGCCGAGGAGGCCGGCATCGTGCCGAAGATCGTGTTCGGCCACGTCGTTCGCAGTGCCGAGTGGTCGAGCGCCGACGCGAGCTGGACGGTGCGCGGTGAGCGCAAGGCCGACGGCGCGCCGGTCCAGTGGCGGGCACGTTTTCTGTTCGCCTGCAGCGGCTACTACAGCTACGCCGAAGGGCATCGCCCGGAGTTCGGCGGCGAGGCCGACTTCGCCGGCCCGCTCGTCAGCCCGCAGTTCTGGCCGGAGGGGCTCGACGTCAGCGGCAAGAGGGTCGTCGTCATCGGCAGCGGCGCGACCGCGGTGACGCTCGTTCCCGCGCTCGCGGCAACGGCCGCGCACGTGACGATGCTGCAGCGCTCGCCGACCTATGTCGTCACGCGGCCGGCGCACGACCGCATCGCGAGGCTGCTGCTGCGCGTCCTGCCGACCCGTCTCGCCTACGCGCTCGCGCGCTGGAAGAACGTCCTCATCGGCACCTTCTATTACCGCCTCGCGCGGCGCCGCCCGCAGCAGGTCAAGGAGCGTCTCGTCGCCATGGCCGCGGCGCAGGTCGGCCCCGGGTGCGACGCCATTACCCATTTCTCGCCACGCTACAACCCGTGGGACCAGCGCGTCTGCCTCGTCCCCGACGGCGACTTGTTCGCCACGATCCGTGCCGGCCGTGCGTCGGTCGTCACCGACACCATCGACCGTCTGACCGCCGACGGCATCCGGCTGGCGTCGGGCGCGACGCTGCCGGCCGACATCGTCGTCGTCGCGACCGGGCTGAAGCTCAACCTGCTCGGCGACATCGCCTTGACGATCGACGGCGTGCCGTGTCGGCCGAGCGAGGCGATGGCTTACAAGGGAATGATGCTGAGCGACGTCCCCAACCTCGCGCTCTGCTTCGGCTACACGAACGCGTCGTGGACGCTGAAGGCCGACCTCACGGCAGGCTACGTCTGTCGGCTGCTCCGCCACATGGACCGGCGCGGCGCGACGATCGTCGTTCCGCGCCGTGATCCGACGGTCGGCACGGCGCCGTTCCTGAGCTTCACCTCGGGCTACGTACAGCGCGCCCTCGACCGGCTGCCGAAGCAGGGCACGCGCAAGCCCTGGCAGGTCCACCAGAGCTATCTCACCGACATGCTCGCGATCCGCTACAGCCGCATCGACGACGGCGTGCTGCGCTTCGGCGCGACGGGCGCGTTGCCGTGAACCTGCGCGGACGCGTTGCCGTCGTCACGGGCGCGGGCGGCGGCATCGGCCGCGCAATCGCGATCGCGCTGGCGCGGCGCGGTTCGCATCTCGCCCTCGTCGACGTCGACGCTGCCGGGCTCGCCGAGACGTCGCGCGCGGCCGAGACGCTCGGCGTTCGCGCCGGCAGCCACTGCATGGACGTCACCGACCGCGCCGCCGTCGCCGCACTGCCCGAGCAGGTGCGCGCCCAGCACGGCCGCGTCGATCTGCTTGTCAACAACGCCGGCGTCGCCCTCGGCGGCACCTTCGAGCAACTCGGCGCCGACGACTTCGATTGGCTGATGGCGATCAACTTCGACGCCGTCGTGCGCATGACGCGCGCTTTCCTGCCTCTTCTCTCGACCAGCGACGACGCCCGCATCGTCAACATCTCGAGCATCTACGGCATCGTCTCGCCGGCAGGGCAGACCGCGTATTCGGCGAGCAAGTTCGCGGTGCGGGGCTTTTCGAACGCGCTTCGTCACGAACTCGAGGGCACGCGCGTCGGCGTCACCGTTGCCCATCCCGGCGGCGTCGCGACCGCGATCGCGCGCAGCGCCCGTGCGCCGGCCGGTGTCGCCCCGGAAGAGATCGCGCGCCGGCGCGCTGCCGCTGACCGCAAGCTCCGCATGCCGCCGGCACGTGCCGGCGAGATCATCGTCCGCGCCGTCGAGCGTCGCCGCGCACGCGTCCTCGTCGGCGCCGACGCGGTCGTCGTCGCGCTGCTCGAGCGCCTCGTGCCGGTCGGCTACTGGCCGATCCTGCGCCGGCTGGTCGGCGACTGACGATCAGTCCTTGCGCGCGGCAGCGCCGAGCGCGCGTGCTGCGATGGCCGGCCTCGGAACGGAGTGCGGGCGCGTCGTCAACGCGCGCCGCTCACGACCCAGTGCGGCGGCCATTCGCAGAGCGACGACTGCTGCCCGCGCGCCGACGCGTGCGCACTCTGCAGCATCGCCTCGACCGGCGCGCGCAGGCGCTCGCCGTAGAGAGCGTAGACATCGAGCGCCGCCTTGCATTGGCGCTCGAGATTGGGTGCGAGCGCGAGGGTGACGAGCAAGGCGTTGCGCGCGTCGCGGTCGCGCCCCGCGAGCGCGCTCGCGATCGCGAACGTTGCCCAGTCTTCGATCTTGCCCTCGGCGGAGACTGGCCCGCGCAGCGTCAGCGCATGCAGCGCGAGCTGACGCGCCGCCTCGGCCTGCGCCGGCCGCTGGCGCAGAAGCAGGAAGGCGAGGTGGCCGGCGATCTCGGCGTCGAGCGGATTGGCGCCGAACGCGCGCACCTGCAGCATCAGCGCTTCGGGCGTGGCGCCGCGCCGGGCGTACTCGGCGCGGGCCGCCTCGTTGAATTGCTGCCCGTCGCGCGGCAGCAGCGTCATGCCGCCGAGGGGGTCGGCCGGACCGCGTGCGACCGCCGCCGCGCCGGCACGGACCTCGGCGTCGTCGAGGACGTGGTCGGAGCGGCCGGCGGCGAACAGGACCGGTGCCACCGAGCGCTCGGCCAGCTGCGCGAGCCGCGGCACCTGGTGCGTCATCACGTTGTTGGCGCGCTCAACGAAGTCGATCGGCGGATCGGCAGGTGGCGAGGCCGGTGACGCGGCGGCCGGCGCGGCGACGCCGTCGCGCGGCCGCGCGCCCGGAAACGCCGTCGGGCCCACGTCGCGGGGCGCCGCAGCGACCGATGCGAGCATCGGTCCGGCCACAGCGGGCTGCTGTGCAGCCGTCGTGACCGACGCCGTCGTGGCCGTGGTCGCGGTCGCCGCGACCGTGGTCGTCCCGATCGCTGCCGCAGGC
This sequence comes from Caldimonas sp., assembly GCA_036272325.1. Classification (GTDB taxonomy): domain Bacteria; phylum Pseudomonadota; class Gammaproteobacteria; order Burkholderiales; family Burkholderiaceae_C; genus Schlegelella_A. Next base: position 59,151 of record DATAYY010000089.1, read on the forward strand.
GTGCGCGCGGCCGTTCCCGGCCTGGCGGCGGCGAGATGAGGAGCGCCGCGGCCGGCGACTGCCCACGGGATCGGCGCCGCTGGGTCCTGCCACGTGCGGGCCACTCCCGGCCGATTCGGCGCCGAGGCTGCCGGAGCGAGCGCGACCTTCGGGTGCGAACGCGGCGCCGTTGCCGCTGCGGCAGCAACCGCCGGCGGCACGGCGGCGGCGCGGCTGGCTCGCGCGAATAGCGTCTTCGGCGTCGTCGCTGCCGGTGCTCGTGTCGCTGTGCTGGCCGTCGGCCGCGTCGCCAGCGGTGGCCTCGCAATCGGGCGCGTCGCTGCCCGCGTCTCGACCTTGGCTGTCTGCGCGACGGGGGCGGCGCCGTGCTTGGACGGCTCGGCCGTCGCTGCGGGCGCCGGTGCAGGTTCGCCGGTCGGTGTGCCGCCTGTCACTCGCTCCGGGGCGACCACGGCAGCTTCGGCGCGCGGCGTCGTCGCCGCGCCGCCGGCTTTCGTCACGTCGGCGCTCACCTGCGGCGGCAGCGCCGGTGTGAGTGCGACCCGACGGTCGTGCGCGCTGACGCCAGCGAGGGAGCGCCAGTCGGGCGCCAGCAATGGCACGCTCGTCACCGCGGCGGCGGCGAGCGCGACACCGCCGGCCCACGCGGCCCTGCGGCTCCGCTGCCGCCGCCGTTCGCCGTGCACGAGCGCACGTGCATCAACGTCAGTCGGATCGGTGCGGATCGGCTCTGTTCCCCTGGCGTCGAATTGCCACGGCGATGCCGCGTCCGCCTCGGCCGCAGCGACCGCGAATGCCGGAGCGATCGGCGCGGTGGGCGTCACCGCCGCCGCGGGCGCGACGGCGATCGGCGTCGGCGTCGCTGCCGTCGTCGCGATCGGCAGCGCGATCCGCGTCACCGGGGTCGGCGACACCGCGGCGGCGACGTGCCCGTGCGGCGTCAGTCGCCAGCCGCAACGCAGCGATTCGCGCAGCGCCGGCTGCTCGAGCGCTTCGCTGGCGAAAGCGATGAGCTCGCCGTGCGGGCGCAGCGGCGGCAGCTCGGCGTCGTGCGCTTCGACGAGGCGGCGGACGAGCGCGCGCGCCCTGGCGTGGCGCGGCCGGGTCCAGGCGCCGACCGTCGTCTCCTCGAGCTCGGGCAGATAGCGCCACAGCATCGCGGCGAGGCTGAACAGGTCGCAGCGCCAGTCGAGCTGGCGCGTCGGCGCGAGGTTGCCGAAGCGGCCGGCGTCGAGTGCGCGCAAAAGGCGCGGTGACTGGTACTCGTACTCGGCCTGGTGCGCAATCGGCAGCGCGCTGTCGAGCGGCTCGCCGGAGACAAGCGAGAACGCGAAGTCGATCAGCGCGAGCTCGTCGAAGTGGGGATGCAAGGTCTGCCCAGGCGCGTGCGGATCGAAGTTGGCCGGCGCAATCGGGATGCAGACGTTGTCGGCCTTGAGATCGAGGTGAACCAGTTGCAGCGCGTGAATCGCGTCGAGCGCGACCAGGCAGTGGCGGGCGAGCGCCCACCAGTGGGCGCAGTCCTCGAACACGCTGCGCAGCTGCGTGCCATCGCGCTCGAGCGGCAGCAGCGTCGCCCAATGGTCGACCGTGACGCCGGCGTCGTAGGTCTGCACGAGCGCCGGCCGATCGGCGGCGCCGCGGTCGAACTGCACCACCTGCGGCACGGCGCGAACGCCGTGGCCGACGAGGCGCGCCAGGATGCGCCATTCGCGCTCGGTCCATTCGCGAAAGTCGCCCGCCATGGTGGCCAGGAACCGCTTCGTGTAGCGCCGCCGCTCGCCGGGAAGCGACGCTTCGCGGAATACCTCGACGTGGTCGCCGGTCACCATGCGCAGGCGCCCGCGGCCGAAGACGCGGTCGATGTCGGCGGGCGTCATGGCTTGCTCCCGTCGCGGCGGGGTGACGGATCCGCGCCGGCGGGCTTGCCGCGTGGCCCGCGCCAGCCGTGATCGGATCGCTGCAGCAGCAGCACCGTCGCGTCGTCGGTGCTGCCGTGCGCACGTGCGAGCGTGACCAGCGCATCGGCGCGGCGTGCGAGCGGAAGCGCTGCCGTGATGACGCGGCACCAATCGGCATCGTCGAGATGCTTGTGGACGCCGTCGCTGCACAGCGCAAGCAACTCGCCGGGCTCGACGCCGAGGACGATCGCGTTGGCGCCGGTTGTCGCGCCGTTGCCGACCATGCGCGCCGGATCACCTGCAGCGCCGCCGGGGGGCGGCGTTTCGCCGAGGTGGCCGAAGGTGTCGTCGGACGTCAGCAGCTCGATGCGATCGCTCCGGCGCTGCGACCAGCGGTAGGCGCGGCAGTCGCCGACCCAGCCGACGAGCCACCTGGCAGCAAAGACGTCGAGCGGCGCGCAGAGCACGACCGTCGCCGCGCCCGGCCGGTCGGTGACGCGTGCGATCGCGGCGGCAATCGTGCGATCGGCGCCGAGCATCGCCGCGGCGACGCGATCGCCGTCGATCGGCTGCGGTTCGAGCGATGCGTGCAGGGCGTCGACGAGCAGATGACTCGCGAGCTGCGCCATCGCGCCGCCACCGACGCCGTCGGCAACGACGAACAGGCGCGCGCTGCCCTCGAGCGGGCTGTGGGCGTCCTCGTTGACGCCGTGCTGGCTGCCGCACGAGGAAACGACCGCTGCTTCGAGACGGCGGAACGCGTTCGCGTAGACCGCCTGGGTGGCCGCTGACGCAGTTGCGACGGCCGCAGCGCGCCGACCGGGTCGGCCGGGCTCGATCGGCGTGATCAGGTCGCTCGCGGAGGAGAACGCCGGCGCCATCAGTGCTCTCCTTCCGGCCGCAGGAACCGATGCCTGCCGCGGCGGCGCCGCGAGCGGAGAGAGTGTGCGGTCGTCGCCACGTCAATCCTGCGCCGTGCGCGCGAGCACGAGTGAGCACGGTGGTTCGTCGGGCAGCGAGCCGCCGAGAACCATCGTCTGGCCGGGGCGCCACGCGAAGCGCGCACCGGTCTCGTGGCGGACGCCGTCGACGATGACGCCGTTGTCGCCCTCGACGACGCCACGCACGCCGTCGTCGTCGAGAGCGTCGATGACGACGTGGTGGCCCGAGACGCCGGCGTGGCGGCGGTCGATGACGAGGGTCTGGTCGCGCGAGCGGCCGATCGTGAACGGCAACCTGTCGGCGGCGATCGGCTGCCGGCGCTCGCCGGCGGCCTGCGAGATCGCGACCTCGAAACAGGGCCCGGCACTGCGCACTGCAAGGACAGACGTCAGCGGTGTCTTCGGCACCGCCGCGTCGGCCGCGTCTTCGCCCGGCATCGCCGGTGACGTACTCGCCGCGAGCGTCGGCGATGCGTGCAGCGAGATCGACGGATAGTCTGCCGGCGGCCCTTCGGCGCGCGCCGAGAGGACGACGCGCATACCCTCGCCGAGGTGAAGTGGCGCGTCGCCGACGCCTTCTGCCGTCGCACCGGTGCGGCCGCTGCGCTCGTCGACGACCCGAATGCCGTTCGTCGAGCCCGCGTCGGCGACATGCCAGCCGTCGCTCTCTAGCCAGATCTCGGCGTGGCGGCGGCTGGTGTAGGTGCCGAAGGCGCGCAGGTCGGAACCCTCGTCCTTGCCGATCACGTAGCGGCGACCGGGGACGACCGAGTGGAGAACGGCGACGCGCGTCCCGCTGCCGTCGGTGACGTCGAAGCTGATCGCGCGACCGGCGAGCGGCGTCGACGGGGTCGCACCGCCGCGCGGGCGGCCGAACGGCAGCGCCGAGGGCGCATCGGTCTCGCTCCAGCGGCCGAGCACGCTCACTTCGTACGGGCGGGCGATCGCCGTCGCCGGGGTCGTGCGCAGCGCCGCGAGCAGCTCGCGGTATTCGCCGTCGTCGCGCTCGCGCTCGTTGACGTCGAGGTCCGACAGGCCGCCGAACAGCGACAAGTCGATCACGCCCGCATTCGGCAGCCGGCCGATCACCTCGCGCGCCAGGTAGCGCTTGACCTGCTCGGGCTTGAACTCGTGCATGAACTGCCGTAGCAGCTCGCGCGCCTCGGCGCCGCCGGGCGAGCGGACGCCGATCGACGTCAGCAGAAAGCGATCGCGGTCCGCGATGACGACGTGCAGCCGGACGTGGCTGACGACGAAGTGCTCGAGCTCATCGCGGACGGCGTTGATGAGCGGCGCGTAGACGCCGAGGTCGGCGCCCGGTCGCAGCGCGTCGGCGGCGACGGCGCTGTCGCCATGGGTCGGCGGCGAGTCGACGTCGAGGTCGGGCTCGCGGCCGCGCTCGCGCGGCGGCAGGTCGCCGCGACCGGCGACGCCGCCGAGGCCTTGGACGCGATGAAGAACCCAGGATTTCATGGTCATGACGTGCTTTCGGAATCGGCGTTTCGATCAGCTGCGATAGGCGACGACGAGCGTCGCGAGAGGGCCACGCGCGCTGAGGTGGCGCACGCGCGGAAAGCTGGGCAGGCCGTAGCCCGAGAGCCGCTCGACGAAGCGTCCCCAGGCCGGCTGGATGCGGTCGCCGGCGCGCACGCGTGTCTGCAGCGAGGGCAGCGAGAGGTCGATCAGGAGCGCGACGCGTGAGACGTCGCCGATCATGACGATCGCGCGCCTGAGGCTGTCCTCGAGATCGTCAAGGCAGCGCTCGAACGGGCCGTCGAAGGTCCAGACGAGCGGCGGCGGCAGCGCATCGGCGTCGTCCCTGCGCGGGTTGCGCCGCGCTGCGTGGATCCTGCTCATGGCGCGATTCCTTCGATCTCGCCCGTCGTGCGGCCGACGATCTGCATCGCGATCTCGGCGGCCGGGTTCGGGCCGTGGTCGCCGGTGCCGTGGATGCGTCCGCTCGCGCGCAGCCAGTTGCGCTCGGCAAGGACGGCGATCGCCTTCGTCCACGGGCCGTCCTTCGCGCGGTCGGCGCGGAACGCGGCGACGTACCACTTGTAGGGCCTGAGCGAACTGCACGCGCCGCGCTGTGCCTCGGGCGACGGCGGCGCGCCCGTGCGGCACAGGCGAACGATGGTATCGAGCGTCAGACCGTCGCTCGGAAAGCTCGGCGTTCCGGTCTTGCCGGCAAGCCAGGCGATGTCGCGGCAGCGGCGCGCATCGAAGACCTGCTCGCAGGCGGTGCGCGCGGTCCCGGCGCGGTGGCTGAACGACAGGCCGCTCAGGATCACCTCGGCCGCCTCGCGCGAGAGCGGAGGTGGCGCCGTCGCCGGCACCGACCAGCGCGCCGCCGCCGCGGCGAACGCGTCCGCCGACGTGCCGGCAACGCCGTGGATCGCGTCGACGAGATGCGGCCGCGGCACGCGCGCGCTGCCGTTGGCGGCCGAAGCGAGTGTCGCCATCATGCCGGCGACACCGAGCACGCTCGCGCGCGCGTGGCCCTGGCCCCAACCTTCGGCGACGACGTCGACGACCGCGCCGCCCTTGCACTTCTCCCAGTCGTCGTCGCTGCCGCGGCGGCCGTCGGCGCCGAATGCACAGCGGCGAACGATGCCCGGGTCGAGCGACATCGGCGGCATGAGATGCATCGGCGAGCCGAGCTTGTTGCCGACCGGCTCGCTGAGGAGGCGGCCGTAGGCGATCGCGGTCGGCCCGGGCACGTTCCAGTCGCGCGCGTCGCTGCGCTCGAGCGGCCGGCCGAACAACAGATCGGCGCTGCCGCAGGCGTCGCGTGGATCGTCGCAGCCGGCGTTCCAGCCGTAGGCAGCCGCCGCGGCCTGCACGTCCCACGGCCGATGGCAGGCGGCAAAGCCCTGCTCGAAGCAGAACATGCGATCGAGAAAGCGCGCCGAATCGGAGCGCATCAGCTGGCCGCGCAGGCTGTCGTGGGCCGGAATCGCGTCGCCGCCGCGCTGCATCGCCGCGCGTTCGGCGGCGAGCAGGCGGCTGCCCCGCTCGCCGTCGGCAAGGAACGCGGTGGCCATGATTGGCTTGATCGTCGAGGCCGGCATCGCCGAGTGGTAGATGGCTGGGTTGAGGAGCGCATCGGCGCGGTAGTGGACCTGGTAGGGCAGCCGCGTGTCGCAGTTCGGGTCGCGCCCTGGACCGTCGACTTCCTGGCGCGCGCACGGCGAGAGCGTCCCAGCGAGCGCCTCGATGCGGCCGCTCGCGATGTCGATGACGACGACTGCGGCCATGCGCACCATCGCTCCTTCGAGCAACTGCGAGCCGAGCGGCCGGTCGCCGTCTTCGGCGCGGCGCATGCCGAGCGCGCGGCAGACCTCGTGGCGGCCGGTGTAGCAGGCCGCGGTCTTCTGCGCGAGCGCCTGCAGCGCGGGATCGATCGTCAGGTCGATCGAATAGCCGACGTCGACCGGAGCGCCATCGACATTGACATGATTGCGCGAGCCGATCCGCCCGGCGCGCACGCGTGGCAACTCGTCGTCGTCGCCGGCATACGCGCGGTAGAGCGCGCCGGCCGGCTGGCGCAGCGATTCAAGCGGCTGCAGCAGCGTCAAGATTGACGGCGGCACCTGCCAGCGCGGATCGTCGACGCGGTCGGCAACTCCCGGCTCGCCGGTCACGGCGATGGCATGCGGCGCGGCGGCGCTGCCGCTCGCCGCTGTCGCCACGCCGCGCACTGCGGCCATGGCGCAGACGCGTTGCTGGGCGCTGTGCGCCGGCGCGAGGAAGACCGCCGGCGCGGCGTCGCCGCCGCTGCCGAGGTAGATGCAGCCGGGGACGCCGCCCCACGGGTTCTTGCGCGTCACCTCCTGCGCCGTGATCTGCATCTGCTGGTCGGCGCGCCAGCGGGCCAGCGTCGCGCTGCCTTCGGTGCCGCGCCAGGCGAGCGTTTCCAGCATCGCCGCGTCGCCGCGGCGAAGCGACTCGAGCGCGTCGGCGAGGTCGGCGCAACGGACCTGAAAGCGCCGGCCCGGCGCATCAACGGCCTCGACCGGGGTCGCCAGGGCATCGGCGGCAGCAGCGAACCATCGCTCCGAATCGAGGCCGACGCGATGCTCGACGCGCGCCTTCACGCGGCTGCTGAAGCGCAGCAGCGCGGCGTCGATCTCGTTCATCTGCACTGCGATTTGCTCGGCGGCCGTTGCCTCGACCCTGGCGCCGGCGAGCTCGCGCAGCCAGCGCGCCGCCGGCGTGCCGCCGCCCCACTCGCGGCGGCACGCGGGAACGCCTGCGAGGACGGCGAGGGCGTCGGTGTGCAGCGGCGCGTCGCTGCGACGTTCGACGATGGCGCGTTCGAAGATTTTCAGAGCGGCGACGCGGCGGACGCTGACATAGCGGTCGCTGCGACCCTGGCGGTCGATGCTGTCGGGCTCGCCCGGGCGGACGACGGCGACCAGCGCGAACACGCCGAGCAAGACCGGAACGATCGCCGCGCTGGCCGCGACCGCGCACTCGAGCAGCGAGACGCGGCGCCGCTCAGCCACGGCTTCCTCCGCTCGGAGGGTCGATGCCGGAGCGACCGCCGCGCGCGACGTCGACGTTCAGGCAGAGCGCGAGGAACGCGATGTTGACGAGCATCGATGTCAGGCCGAAGCTGACGAACGGAAAGGTCACGCCGGTGAGCGGCAGCACCGCGAGATTGCCGGCGACGGTGACGGCGAGCTGGCACGAAGTCATCACGACCCAGGCGACCGAGATCCAGCTGACCAGCGCCTGGCCGTCGTTCGCCAGTTGACCGTCTGTGCCGACGAGGCGCGGCTCGCCCCGGGTGACGCGGCCGTGGTGGCGGATCAGCCGGTGCAGCCAGATCGCCATCGCCAGCGACCCGGCCCACGCAGCGACCGGACCGAAGGCGCCGACCAGCGCGGTGAACGTGTAGTCGCTGTGGATCTGCGCCGGGACGCCGCTGCAGGCGTGCCCGGTCGACAGGCCGCACCACGGCACGGAGCCGAGGCCGAAGCCTTCGGCCGGCGCGGCGCGCTGGAACCACGACACCAGCGCGAGCTGGTCGTTGATCGAGGCGAACGGCGCGGCGGCGCTTTCGAGCCGGCTCGCCGTCACGCTGTCGTACCCGCCGACCTGGAACAGCGCGGCCGTGATCGCGCCAATCCAGCCGACGAAGAGAACGAGTGCCAGCGCGAACGAGACGATGACCTGGCCGCTGCGGTGGTGCCACCACATCGCCAGCGCGGCGGCGACAAATGCGCCGCCGGCATAGCCGGCGATCAGCAGCGGCCCCATGTCGTGGGTCGCGAACATCGCCCCGACGAGGACGCCGACGACGAACAGGATCGGCCACGCATAGCGCAGGAACGAGAGCACGGCGCGGCCGTTCTTTGCCAGTCGCTCGGTGAGCGGGCCGGCCCGCAGAAAGAAGAACCACGCCGCACCGCCGATCAGCCAGACTCGGCCGAGCTCCGACGTGAGCTGGCGCTTGTTCGCAAGGACGATGCCGAACGCAAGCACCGCGGCGACTGTCGCGGCGACGAGCAAGGCGCCGACGCCGAAACTGCCGATGCGCCGGCTCACCCGTTGCAGCACCTCGCCGGCGACCGACAGCAGCCAGGCGAAGCCACGCGCCAGCGGCCCGCGCAGGAAAACGAACACCGACAAGGCGAGCATCGCCAGCCAGAGATGGCCCTGGTGGTAGAGCGCGAGGTAGCGGTTGCCGGCGTGGGCCGAGAGCGAAAGGTCGAACAACAGCAGCCAGCCGACGCCGGTCGCGACGACGAGCCCGGCGTAGCCGATCCGGGTGCTCATCGCCCGCGTCGGTGCGGCGCGCGGCCGCGCCGTGCCCCGGCTGGCGAGCGACGCGAGGGCGATGATCGCTGCGGCCGCGATGAGCGCGATGACGAAGGGCGCCGGCGGCGACGTCCACGCCGCATCGGCGCGCGCGAGGGCGAAGTCGCGGCCGCCCGAGAGCGGCCACGGCACGCGCGCCGCCCATGCCGCGATCGCCCAGGCCGCGAGCGCTGCGGCGACGCCGAAGCCTGGTCGCGCAGCGCGCCGGCTCCAGGCGACGAAGCCGAAGCCGAGCGCCATCGCCACTGCCCACTGTGTTCCCGCCGAGCGGGTGAGCGCCCGCATCGCGCCGTTCTTGCCGGCGTTGACGACCGACTGGCGTGCGTCGGCCATCAGCGACGCGGTCGCCGCCAACGCCTCGACGCCGCCTGCGCAGCCCGCGGCGCGCGACGCCGGCGGCAGCTCGGCGTCGGCCGCCAGCGCGGCGGTCGCGCGGCGGCCGTCGAGCGCCGCGGCGAGCAACAGGACCGCATCGGCGCGCGCCCGCTCTGCCGCGGCGCCCAGCACCTGCCCGCCCGGCGCTGCTTGCGCGGCGAGTGAAGACTCGACCCAGCGCGCAGCGCAGCGCAGCGGCAGCGGTCCGACGCTCGCACCCTGCGTGAGCTGGAAGCGCTCGATGAAAGGCGCCAAGTCGGATTCGATCGCGGCGACGGCGTCGGCGTCCTCGCGCAAGGCCGCGCTGCCGTTCTCGGCTTCGTTGCCGAATGTGCGGGCGCGCTCGTCGGCGGCCTGCAGCGGCCGCACGAACGCCTGCGTTGCGCGGCCGATGGCGATCGCGAGCGGGCCGGGAAGCGAGGCGAGCGGATGCGATGAAGCGGCGGCGGCGCGGCTGCCGCAGAGCGCCGTCGCGAGATCGGCCGCGGCGAGCGGGGCGACGGCATCGCACGTCTGTTCCAGCACCGGCGCCGGCAGGCCGGCGACGGCGATGCCGCGGTCGAGGAAGCGCTGGTCGCGGCCGGGGTCGAGCGTCGCCACGCGCACGAACAGCGGCCAGAGCCACAGGATCGCTGCAGCGACGAGGGCGAACTCGACCAGCGACGGCAGCGACCGCCCGAGCCCCGTGCCCGGTACATCGAGAGGCGGCGTTGCCGAGCTGGCGAGCATTGCGGGTCGGCGCGGTGCTGACGCGATCGCTGGCGTCAGAACGGCGACGGCGTTTCGCCCAAGGCGCCGAGGCGAACGGTGTCGCCCGCGGCGAACGCGGGGGCGTGGTCGAAGCGGCGAACCTGGGCGCCGCCGTCGCTCGTCCGCAGGACGACTTCGTAGTGCACGCGTCGTGTCGCTTGCTGTCCGATCTGGTGGCCGGCGACCGCGCCGCCGATCGCGCCGAGAACGGCGAGCACGCGACGGGTGTGCTCCTTGCCCAGCTCCTCGCCGAGGACGGCGCCGGCGATCGCGCCGGCGATCGCGCCGATCGCGCCGCCCGGCGGTGTTTCGACCCTGCGCACCGATTGCACCCACGCGCAGTCGGCACACGTTGCTCGCTCGGGTCCGCGGACGACCGCGGCGCTCGCGGGCGGCGCGACAGTGACGGCAGGCGCCGGCGTGGGCGCCGAGCGCGCCGCCAGCGTCGCCTCGGCGTCGGCCCATGGCAGCGGCACCGCGGTGAGAAGCAGCGGCTCGTCGAGGTCGCCCTGCGCGAGCGCGCCACCCTGCTGCAAGGTCGCCGTCGCCCGGCTCGTCGGCACGATCGCGTCGCGCGCATCGATCACGTACGTGCCTTCATAGATTCCGGGCGCCGTCTCGCGCAGGGCAAGAAGGCGCCAGCCGCCCTCGATGCGCAGCGCCGCCGTCGCGTTCGGCGTGCCGTAGACGCTGAAGCGCAGCGCCACGCCGGCGCCAAGCTGCGAGACCTGTTCGACGTCGACGCCCTCGACCGCGAGCCTGGCGTCCTCCGCTGCCTGCGCCGCCGGCGCCCCGGCCGCGATCCAACCGGCGGCCGCGACCGCCGTCACCAGACGATGCAAGGACACGTTGTCTCCACCAGCCGACCCGCTCACGGCGGCGCACGAACCCCAGGCGCGTCCGTTCAGAACGCGACGCGACGCCGCATCGATGACAAGGCTAGCCCGACTCGCCGCGTTTGTCTGGGGCGTCGGCGCGTGCTTTACGAAAGACTACGTTCATTCGCAAGACGCTCGCACGAGTCGCCGACACTGGCGCCATGCGTTTCGACGGCACAACGCGAAGAAGTCCGGACGCGCCGGTCGTCAACGCCGCGCCATCAGCGCCGTTATGTCCCTAGCTCGTCGATAGGTCGGCCATGAAGCTCGTCGAATGCTGGCGCTGGCGGTTTCGCGATCCCAAGTCGGGACGCATGTGCAGGACGATGTACGCCTTGTGCGAGGAAGAGGCGCGCAAGTTCGCCGACGCCGAGCGGATCCCGGGCACGCTCCTGATGCGCGAGGTCGACGAGTTCGACTTCGCCGACACGACGCCCCACGTCGGCTCGCCGTCACCCGGCTGAGTGCGACGGGGGGCCGACGCGCTAGCCCTATCGCGCCAGCGGCTGGAGCATGCTCACCCGGTTGCCCTCCGGGTCCATGAACGAGACGTACTGGCCGACGCCGGGAATCTCCATCGGCTCGCCGAGGACCTTCCCGCCGGCCTTGCCGACCTTCTGCATCGACGCCTGAATGTCGCCGACCGAGATCACGACCGACGGGACTTGCGCCGGCATGTCGGCACTGCGCTGGAAGAAGCCGCCGTTGATCGCCCCCGGCGTCGTCGGCACCCGGCCATCGGTCGCGGTGGTCATCGCCAGGATGTAGTTGCCCATGTCGGCGCCCATCTGCTCGGTGTTCCAGCCGAAGGCCGATTTGTAGAAGGACGAGATGCGCTTGGCGTCGTCGTACGGCATTTCGAAGTGAACGACAGCATCCATCGGAACTCCTCTGGTTGAGATTGAGAACGACGAGGATGGCACGAGGCTTTCGCCCGCGCCGGCGGTGCGGATTCAGCCGTCCGACTGCTCGCCGGCGCCGCCGCCGGCGCCGAGATAGACCTTGATGCGGTCGACCCGCGTGCCGACGACCTGGACCGCCTTCAGCAGTGCCTCGTCGGTGACGCCGAGTGCCTCGGTCCAGCGCCGCACGGCGGCCGGGTCGCTGACATCGACCGCAACCTCGGACCCCGGATTCTCGGCGGCGTCGGTCTCGCGCGTCATGGGCTCTCCTCGGCGACTCGCGTCGTCCACACCGGATCGGATCATGCACGCGGCGTGCCCGCGCTGCGGCTCGCGCGCGCGGCGAGCGCCAGCGGGCGGGCATGGCAGCCTTCGAGATGATCGTTGACGAGGCCCATTGCCTGCATGAAGGCGTAGATCGTCGTCGGCCCGACGAAGGTCCAGCCGCGCTGCTTCAGGTCCTTCGACAGCGCAATCGCCTCGGCCGGCAGGCCGTGCGCCGCGAGCCTCGCTGCGGTGACGCGTTTCGGCCGCGCGCGCGGCGGCGGCTCGAAGCGCCAGGCGTACGCCGCAAGCGAGCCGAATTCCTCGCGGAGTGCGAGCGCACGCCCGGCGTTGCCGATCGCCGATTCGATCTTGCCGCGGTGGCGGACGATGCCAGCGTCGGCCAGCAGCCGGTCGACGTCGCGGGCGCCGAAGCGGGCAACGCGCGCGGCGTCGAAGCCGGCGAACGCGCGCCGGAACGCTTCGCGCTTGTTGAGGATCGTGAGCCAGCTGAGCCCGGCCTGGAAGCCCTCGAGGCAGAGCTTTTCGAACAGCCGACGGTCGTCGTCGACCGGGAAGCCCCACTCCCGGTCGTGGTAGTCGCGGTACGCGGCGCTCGCGCGGCACCAGGCGCAGCGGACGGTGCCGTCCTCGGCGAACAGGCCCTGGCCCAGGCTCATCCCGCCGCCAGCCGGGCGATCCGGCCCCTGTTCGTGCGTTTCGTCGCGGCCGAACGATGTTCAAATCGGGAAAACATCTGGTTGTGTTCTGCCTCTGCCGCCTGCCGTTACATTCCGGCGCGGCCATTGTCCCGGAGGATCGGCCCGCCCGGCCCTGCCATGCCCGTCATTGCCGTCGTCAATCGCAAGGGTGGAAGCGGCAAGAGCACGCTCGCCACGCAGTTGGCCGCGTACTACGCGAACGCTGGCGTGCCGGTGATGCTCGGCGACGTCGACCGCCAGCAATCGACGCAATCATGGCTGCGCTCGCGCAGCCTCCGCGAGCTGCCTCGCAGCGCGCCGATCGTCGGCTGGGCGGTCGACCCGAAGCGGGTGCTCAGGCCGCCGGCCGGCGTCACCCACGTCGTGCTCGATACGCCGGGCGGCCTGCGGGGCTTCGATCTGGCGCGCGTCGTCGCCTTCGCCGACGTCATCCTGATGCCGATCTGCAATTCGATCTTCGATCGCGAGTCAGCCGGGGAGTGCTTCGCCGAGATGACGGCGTTGCCGCGCGTCGCCAGCGGCCGCTGCAAGGTGGCCGCGGTCGGCATGCGGCTCGACGCGCGCACCAAGGGCGCCGAGGTGCTCGCGAGCTGGGCGAGCGACCTCAAGCTGCCATTCATCGGCGTCATCCGCGAGGCGCAAGCGTACGTCCGCTGCGTCGAGCAGGGGCTCACGGTTTTCGATCTCGCCGACGCGCAGGCGCAGGTCGACGTCGCGCAGTGGCAGCCGATCGTGGCCTGGCTCGAACCGGTGCTGCGCAAGGTGTGGCGGCCCGAGCTGCGCGGCAATCCGAGCGTCGTGCGGACGACCTCTGGCGTCGACATCTCGCTCGCCGACGACGAGCATGGTCGCGCTCTGGTGATCGCCGAAGGCGACGAGCTGGTCGCCGAGCGGGTCAGCGATGCGGGCCTGACGCGCGCCGACGCGCGCCCCGTTGACGAGCGCCCGCGCTCGTCCGGCAGCGAGCCGCCGCGTCCCGCGCCGCTTCGTCTCGGCGGCTTGCTCAGCTGGCTGACGACGCCGCGCTTCCTGCACCGCAATTCCTGACCGCGTGCGCGCGCCGCGGCAGCAGCCGCCGGCGGGCATGATCGAGAATGCGCCGGCCGCGCACCGGCGCGTCCCTGCCCACCGCCCATGCTGACCCTGCTTTTCGACGGCGTCGCCTACGGCATGCTGCTGTTCGTCCTCGCCGTCGGTCTCGCGGTCACGCTCGGGTTGATGAACTTCATCAACCTCGCCCACGGCGCGTTCGCGATGGCCGGAGGCTACGTCACCGTGCTGCTGATGAGCCGCGTCGGCGTGCCCTTTCTCGCCTGCCTGCCGATCGCGTTTGCGGCGACCGCGTTGCTTGGCGGTGTGCTCGAGCGCACGCTCTACCGGCCGATGTACGCGCGGCCGCATCTCGACCAGGTGCTGTTCTCGATCGGGCTGGTGTTCATGGCCGTCACCGCCGTCGACTACGTCGTCGGCTCGATGCAGCAGAACATCCGCCTGCCCGACTGGCTGCTCGGCCGCCTGCCGTTCGAAGCGGTCGGGATCGGCAAGTACCGGCTCTTCATCATCGTGACCTGCGCGCTGCTGACGATCGCGCTGCAATGGATCCTGTCGCGGACGCGCTTCGGCAGCCGGCTGCGCGCCTCGGTCGACGATCCGCGCGTCGCCGGCGGCCTCGGCCTCGACGTCAACCGCATCTTTCTCGCCACCTTCGCGGTCGGCTCGGGTCTGGCCGGCCTCGGCGGCGCGCTCGGCGCCGAGGTGCTCGGCCTCGATCCGACGTTCCCGCTCAAGTTCATGATCTATTTCCTGATCGTCGTCTCGGTCGGCGGCACGACGACGATCACCGGCCCGCTGCTCGCAGCGCTCCTGCTCGGCATTGCCGACGTCGCCGGCAAGTACTACCTTCCCAAGCTCGGCGCCTTCATCGTCTACACGTTGATGATCGCGATTCTGCTGTGGCGTCCGCAGGGCCTGTTAGCGCGGGCCGCATCGCGATGACGACGAACGACCCGGCTGCGACGCTCTCGCCGACCGCGCGCTCGCTCGCCGGCTACGGGCGCTGGCGCTGGTGGGAGTTCGCACTGTTCGCGGCGCTGCCGCTTTCGTGGTTACTCCTGCCGGAGCGTGCGTTGCTTCTCAACGAGATCGCGATCGTCGCCTTGTTCGCGGTCTCGCTCGACCTGATCCTCGGCTACGCCGGCATCGTCTCACTCGGCCACGCCGCGTTCTTCGGCTTCGGCGCGTACGCCGCGGCGCTGTTCGCGAAGGACGTCCTGCCCGACCCGCTGATCGGCCTTGCCGTCGCCATCGGCGCGAGCGCGCTGCTCGGCCTCGCAACCAGCGTGCTGATCCTGCGCGGCAGCGACCTGACGCGGTTGATGGTGACGCTCGGCGTCGCCTCGATCCTCTACGAGCTCGCCAACAAGCTCGACTGGCTGACCGGCGGCGCCGACGGCCTGCAGGGCGTCGTCATGGGGCCCCTGACGATCCCCGGAACGTCGCTGGCCGGCTTCGAATTCGACCTCTCAGGGCGGACCGCGTACGCCTATTCGCTCGCCGTCCTAGCGATCGTCCTCGTGCTCGCCCGGCGCATCGTTCACTCGCCGTTCGGCGCCTCGCTGCAGGCGCTGCGCGACAACCGCCTGCGCGCGTCGAGCATCGGCGTCTCGGTCTCGCTGCGGCTCGTTGCCGTCTACACGCTCGCTGCCGCGATCGCCGGCGCCGCCGGCGCGCTGCTCGCGCAGACGACCGGCTTCGCGTCGCTCGACGTGTTCGACTTCCACCGCAGCGCCGAGGTGCTGCTCGTCCTCGTCATCGGCGGCACCGGCTACCTCTACGGCGGCATCTTTGGCGCGATCGTGTTCAAGCTCCTGCACGATGTCATCGCCGCGTGGACGCCGCAGTACTGGAACTTCTGGCTCGGCCTGTTCCTGGTCGTGCTCGTCCTCGTCGGCCGCGACCGCTTCGTGCGGCCGTGGCTCTGGCTCGGCCGGCGCGGCGCGGCATGACCGCCGTCCTCCGGACGCAATCGCTCGTCAAGCGTTTCGGCGCCCTGGTGGCGACGAACGACGTCTCGCTCGCGATCGAGCGCGGCGCGCGCCACGCGCTGATCGGCCCAAACGGCGCCGGCAAGACGACGCTCATCAACCTGCTCACCGGCGTGCTCGAGCCGACGTCCGGAACGATCGCTCTCGACGGCCGCGACATCACGACGCTCGCCCCGCACCTGCGCGTGCGCCGCGGCATGGTCCGCACGTTCCAGATCACGCAGCTGTTCCACTCGCTGACACCGCTGTCGTCGCTGGCGCTTGCCGTCTCGGTCCACCAGGGCACGAGCGCAAGAGGCTGGCGGCGGCTCGGCAGCGACGCCGCGGTCGCCGCCGAATGCGAGACGCTGCTCGAGCGCTTTCGCCTCGCTGACGTCATGGACCAGCCGGTGCACGCGCTTGCGTACGGCAAGCGCCGCCTGCTCGAGATCGCGATGGCGCTCGCCTGCGCACCGCGCGTGCTCCTGCTCGACGAGCCCGTCGCGGGCGTCCCGGAAGGCGAGCGCCAGGAAATCTTCGAGACGATCAGCGCGCTGCCGGCGGACGTCTCGATCGTCCTGATCGAGCACGACATGGACCTCGTTTTCAACTTCGCGCGAACGGTGACCGTGCTCGTCAACGGCGCCGTGTTCGCCGAGGGCGACACCGAAGCGATCGCCCGCGATCCGCGGGTCAAGTCGGTCTACCTCGGCGAGGAAGCGTATGCCTGAGCTGCTGCGCGTCGCGGGCCTTTCGGCGGGCTACGGCGAGGCGGTCGTCGTCCAGGGCATCGACATCGTCCTCGAGGCCGGCCGCTCGCTCGCGCTGCTCGGTCGCAACGGCACCGGCAAGACGACGCTCCTCAACACCTTGATCGGCGTGACCCGCCGCCACGGCGGCTCGATCGCGTTCGCCGGCCGAGACGTGACGGCGCTCAGGCCGCACGAGCGCGCCGCCGCCGGGATCGGATGGGTGCCGCAGGAGCGCAACATCTTCAAGTCGCTGACGGTCGACGAGAACCTGACCGCGGTCGCGCGACCAGGTGTGTGGACGACGGCGCGCGTCTACGCGATGTTTCCGCGCCTCGCCGAGCGCAAGGCGAATCTCGGCAACCAGCTTTCGGGCGGCGAGCAGCAGATGCTCGCGGTCGCGCGCGCGCTGGTGCTGAACCCGACGCTGCTGCTGCTCGACGAGCCGCTCGAGGGGCTCGCACCGATCATCGTCCAGGAGCTGCTGCGCTCGATCGAGCGGCTTGTCGTCGAAGAAGGCATGTCGGCCATCCTCGTCGAGCAGAACCCGCGCCTGATCCTGCCGATCACGCACGACGCGGTCGTCCTCGACCGCGGCACGATCGTCCACGCCGGGACGAGCGCGGCGCTGCTCGCCGACCGCGAGCTGCTCGACCGCTGGCTCGCTGTCGCTCGCGCCTGAAACGAAGAGGCCTCGCTTAGCGCAGCCGGCGCGGAGTGAATGGGCTACGAGCGGATGTACGCCCAGCCCTGTTGCTGCTTCCTCATGACCTCGACGACGCCCGACGGCACGTAGCCGATCTCGGGCAGCATGTCGGCCGGCGTCAGCTTCATGCCGTGCATCGTGTGCTGGCAGGCGTTGACCTTGACGCCGTTCTTCAGCGCTTCGGCGATGCGTTGCTTCAGCGGCGAATCGGCCTTCAGCATGGCGACGCCCGGGCCATAGGCGACGAGCTCGATCGCGGCGCCCTCGCTGCCGACACCGTCCTTCAGGTTCGCCATGTTGTTGAGGATCATGTCCCAGCGCGCCGGATCGTTGTCGGTGACCTGGAACAGCGCGCGGTTGCGTGGGCCCTCGGACGGCTGCGTCTGCGCCACGGCGGGCAAGGCAACGGCGAGCAACGCAACGGCACCGGCGGCAACGAACGCGCGCCTCAAAGACAGCGTCATGGCGGCTCCTGGGGACGGATCGGGCAACGAGCGCGACGGTACGCTCATAGCGGCAGGCCGACGTAGTTCTCGGCCAGCGCCGTCGACGCCGCCTCGGAGTGGACCAGGTAGTCGAGCTCGGCCGCCTGCATCTTGCGGCCGAACGGGCCGGTCTCGGGGAACCTGTGCATGAGCGACGTGAACCACCACGAAAAACGCTCGGCGCGCCAGACGCGGCGCAGGCACCGCGTCGAATAGCCGTCGATGCCGGCGTCGCTCTTTTCGGCGTAGTGCTCGACGAGCGCCTGCGCGAGCAGGCCGACGTCGCCGGCGGCGAGGTTGAGCCCCTTGGCGCCGGTCGGCGGAACGATGTGCGCGGCGTCGCCGGCGAGAAAGAGGCGGCCGAAGCGCATCGGCTCGGCGACGAAGCTGCGCAGCGGCGCGATGCTCTTCTCGATCGAGGGCCCGGTGACGAGGCTCGCCGCCGCTTCGACGTCGAGGCGCAGCCGCAGCTCGGCCCAGAACGCATCGTCGCTCCAGCGCTCGAGCGGGTCGTCGAGCGGGCACTGCACGTAGTAGCGGCTGCGCGTCGGCGAGCGCATGCTGCAAAGCGCGAAGCCGCGCTCGTGGTTCGAGTAGATCAGCTCGGGCGAGACCGGCGGCGTCTCGGAGAGGACGCCGAGCCAGCCGAACGGGTACTCGCGCTCGTAGGTCGAAAGGGCCGCCGTGGGGACGGTCTGGCGGCTGACGCCGTGATAGCCGTCGCAGCCGGCGATGAAGTCGCACGCCAGCTCGTGACCGACGCCGTCGTGCGTGTAGCGGACGACCGGCCGCGTGCCGTCGATGTCGCGCAGGCCGATGTCCTTGGCCTCGTACACCGTCGGCAAGCTCTGCGCGCCGCGCAGCTGCATGAGGTCGCGCGTGACTTCGGTCTGCCCGTACACGGTGACGCGCTTGCCGCCGGTCAGGCGATGCATGTCGATGCGGTGCCGCCTGCCGGCAAAGCACAGCTCGATGCCGTCGTGCGGCAACCCTTCCGCGTGCAACCGCGCGCCGGCGCCGGCGGCATCGAGCAGGTCGACCGTCACCTGCTCGAGGACGCCGGCGCGGATCCGGCCAAGCACGTAGTCGGCCGAGCGCTGCTCGAGGACGAGGGTGTCGACGCCGGCCTTCGCGAGCAGCGCGCCGAGCAGCAGCCCGGCGGGGCCGGCGCCGATGATCGCGACCTGCGTCCTCATGCGATGACCTCGTGGCCGCGCGCCCGTGCGCGGTCGAGGATCGCGGCGCCAAGGAAGACACCGCCGCCGAGGATGAGGATTCGCATGCCCGATGTCCGCGGCGCCCGTTCGCCTTCGCCGCGGGCCGAGTGTAGGGCGCACTCAGCGGCCGATGGCGTACGCTCGCCGCGTGAGCTCGATCGACCCGCGCGACGCTGCGCACACCGCCGCCACCGATCCACTCGCGCCCAGGCGCTGCTGCCATTCGCCGACCTCGAGGTCGGGGTCGGCGCGGCGATCGAGGTCGGCCGCGTCGCCGGCGGACTCCGCCGCCTGATTCCGATCGTCGGCCGGCATTGCCGGGGGCGCGACTTCGACGCCCGCGTCCTGCCGGACGGTGCCGATTTCCAGCTCGTCACCAGCGAGACGGTGGCGCGCCTCGAGTCGCGCTACGTCCTCAAGACCGATGGCGGCGACCGCATCTACGTTCACAACGATGCCCTGCACACCGCGCCGGCGGCAGTGATGGGGCGCCTCGCGCGCGGTGAGCCGGTCGATCCCCTCGAGGTCTACTTCCGCTGCGTGCCGCGCTTCGAGACGAGCGCGTCGGCGCTCGCCTGGATCGCCGAGCGCATCTTCGTGGGCGTCGGCGTACGGCGACCGAGCAACGTCGAAATGCGCTTCTTCGAGCTGCTCTAGGAGCGATCGAGACTGGGGTGACCGAGCGGTTCGCCGTCCGTGCGATCCGGCACGGACGGCGGCCGTCAAGCTCGCCCGGGGGGCGCCGATAACTCGTCATCCCCGTAGGCCCCGCGTTCCGGCACGGCCATGAAGACTGCCCATCCGCCCACCGACCAGATCGACGTCCGTGACCTGCGGGTCGGCATGTTCGTTCATCTGGACATCGGCTGGATGTCGCACCCGTTCCCGCTCAGCAGCTTTCGCATCGCCACCGCGGCGCAACTCGCGACGATCCGTTCGCTTGGCCTGCGCACGGTGCGCTGGAGTCCGCGGCAGAGCGACGCGGCTGGCGTCGAGCCCGGGCCGGCGACGACCCTGCCGGGGCCGCTGCCGGTGCGCGCCGGCGATGCGGCCAACGACTCCGGCCTCGGCGGCGACGTCGACGCGGTCGACACCGTTCCCTACACCCTGCCGCCCGAGGCCAACGTCGTCGATGCTGCGAGCCACGCCCGCCAGCGCGCCCACGCCGAGCGGCAGCGGAAGCTCGCCCGCCAGCGCGCCGCCGAGCAGCGCTGCACGCGCCAGTACGGGGAGGCGGCGCGCACCTGCAAGCAGACCCTCGAGCTCGTCCACAGCAAGCCGCACGAGGCCCGCGCGCAGGCCGAGGCGCTGTCGCGAGCGGTCACGGGCAAGATGATCGGCGAGCAAGACCTGTGCATCCGCATGCTCGTCGAGGGCGCCGGTGACAAGGCATCGATGCACGCGATGAACGTCGGCGTGATCTCGCTCCTGATGGGCCGCTGCTTCGGCTTCATCGACGAGGAGATGCAGGATCTCGGCGTCGGCGCGATGCTGCATGACGTCGGCAAGCTCGAGCTGCCGGCGCGGCTTCGCCACCGCGAGGAGAACTTCTCGCCGAACGAGTTGCGCGTCTACCAGGAGCACGTCGAGGCCGGCCTGGTGCAGGCCAGGCGAATGGGGCTGTCGGCGGGCGCGACGGCGGTGATCGCGCAGCATCACGAGTGCGCCGACGGCAGCGGCTTCCCCGACAAGCTCAACAGCGACCGGATGACGATGGCGGCGCGGATCGTGGCGCTCGTCGACCGCTACGACAACCTCTGCAACCCGCACGTGCTGGCGCGGGCGCTCTCGCCGCACG
>DATAYY010000090.1:0-9361 GCA_036272325.1 Caldimonas sp.
CGGCGCGGATCTTCTCGCCCTCGGCCGAGCCGGTCGAGCGCAGTTGGTTGGCGACCTGCTTCCGCTCCGAGGCCATCCGGCTGTAGATCGAGTCGGTGATGTTGCCGACGAAGTCGACCCGCTTGATGCGGACGTCGAGGATCTCGATGCCGAACGACCGCGCATCGTCGGCGAGACGGGTACGCACGTCCTGCATGACCTTGTCACGCTCGGTCGAGAGCACGCCGCCGACGGTGCGCTTGGTGACCTCCTCGTTGATCGCCGCGTGGACGATCGGCGACAGCCGCGCTTCGAGGTTTCTCATGTCGGCGCCGTTGTTGCGGATGAACTGGCGCGGATCGGTGACCCGCCACTTGACGAGCCAATCGATCACCAGGCTCTTCTTCTCGGCCGTGAAGATCGGCCGCGTCTCGGGGCTGTCGAGCGTCTGGATGCGACGGTCGAGGAAGGCGACGTTCTGGAACGGCGGCGGCAGCTTCCACTTCAGGCCAGGCTCCTGGATCACTTCCTTGATCTGACCGAATTCGTAGACGACGGCCACCTGGCGCTGGTCGACGATGAAGAGCGTCGACGAGGCGAGCAGCAACAGCAGCAGAAGGCCGCCGACGATGAGACCGAGTCGGTTCATGGCCCTGCCCCGTTCACCGGCCGTCGCGGTCGCGGCCGCGCTGGTTGTCCCGCGAACGGGCGTCGACGGCGCCGGCCGCTGCTGGCGCCTCGCCCGATGCCGCGGCCGGCGCGGCGGCGCCCGGTGCCGGGCTGGCAGCCGCTTGCTGGAGGAGCTTGTCGAGCGGCAGCTGCAGCAGGCTCGTGTTGTTGCGGGCGTCGATCATGACTTTCGTGATGTTCGAGTACACCTCGCGCATCGTGTCGATGTACAGGCGCTCGCGCGTGACCTGCGGCGCCTTTTGGTATTCGGCGAGCTGGCGCGAGAAGCGGTCGGCGTCGCCCTCGGCCTGCGAGATCACGCGCGACCGATAGCCCTCGGCCTCCTCGCGCAGCCGCGCCGCGGTGCCCTGCGCCTTCGGGATCTCGGAGCTGGCGTAGGCCTGCGCCTCCTTCTTCAGGCGGTCGGCGTCCTGGGTCGCCTTCAGCGTGTCCTCGAAGGCCGCCTGCACCTGCTCGGGCGGCTGCACGCTCTGCACGTTGACGTTGACGACGAGAATGCCGGTCTTCAGGCGGTCGAGCTGGGCCTGGATCGATCGCACCAGATCGGACGCGAGCGCGTCGCGCTGCTCGTAGAGCACCGAGTCGATCTTGCTTTTGCCGACGATCTCGCGCACTGCGGACTCGGCGGCGAGCGTCACCGCCGTCTCCGGATCACGGTTCTCGAACAGGAACGCGCGCGCATCCTTGAGCCGGTATTGCACGGTGAAGCGGATGTCGACGATGTTCTCGTCCTGGGTCAACATCGACGAGTCGCGCAGCCCCGTTGCCTGCGAGACCGAGTTGCGGCCGACCTCGGTCGAGCGCAACTGGGTCACGTTGACGGTCTCGTGCGCCTGAAACGGGTATGGCAGCCGCCACTGGAAGCCGGCGTCGACCGTGTGGCTGTAGCGGCCGAACGAGGTGACAACCGCCTGCTGGCCTTCCTGGACGATGAAGACGCCGCTGCCGAGCCAGATCAGGACGATGACGCCGCCGATCAGCGCCGCGCCGACGCCGGCGCTCTTGAGGTTAGGCTGGAAGTTCGGGCCGCCGCCCGAGTCGCCGCCGCCGTTGCCGCGACGCGAGCCTCGCCCACTGAAGAGTCCGCTCAGCTTTCGGTTGAAGTCGCGCCAGAGCTCGTCGAGGTCGGGCGGTCCGTCGTTGCGGCCGTTCTCGAGCAACGTGCCTGCCGCCGGCTGCGACGCCGCGCCGCGCCGAAGCGCCCCTTGTAGCGTCGCCACGAGGCACGCCCGTCCAGCCACGGCCGCGTCAGCGAGGCGTGTCGCGAAGGATGAACGATCGGGCTCGGTGGTCAAGGGCATGTGCGAAGTCGCTCGGCGTCGGGGGGCGGGCGCGGACGGTGCCGGCTCAGGCGTGCGAATGATAGGTGCCGGTGCGGTGCGGGTGGTCGTCGTCGCTGCCGGTAGCATCGGCGCCGGCATCGCCTGCGTCCTCAGCTGCGACTGGGTCGATGCGATTCAAGTCGGTTCCAGTCGCGATCGCGGCGACGCGCTCGCGCAGCAGCTCGAGCCCTTCGCCGCTCACCGCGCTCACGAAGACGCGGGGAACGCGACCGGCGTCGACCTCGATCATGTCGGCGAGCGTGCGCGGACGCTCGGTCTCGGCCATCAGGTCGAGCTTGTTGAAGACGACGATCTGCGACACCTCGGCGGCGCCGATCTCGGCGAGGACGCGCTGCACTTCCTGCATCTGCGCCGCGAACTCGGGATTGGCGCCGTCGACGATGTGGAGCAGCAGATCGGCGTCGGCGGCCTCTTGCAAAGTCGCCTGGAACGCCTCGATCAGCGTGTGCGGCAGGTCGCGGATGAAGCCGACCTTGTCGGACAAGGCGACCTATCGGTCGACTCCCGGCAGATGGAGTTTCCTCGTCGTCGTGTCGAGGGTCGCGAACAATTGGTCGGCAGCGTATGAGTCGGCGTGGACGAGCGCGTTGAAGAGGGTCGACTTGCCCGCGTTGGTGTAGCCGACGAGCGAGACGCGCAAGGTTGCGTTCTTCTCGCGCGCGCGCCGTTGCGTGCTGCGCTGGCGCTTGACGCGCTCGAGCTGCTTCTTGATGCTCTTGATGCGCTCGCCGATCATGCGCCGGTCGAGCTCGATCTGCGCTTCGCCCGGGCCGCCGCGCGTGCCGATGCCGCCGCGCTGGCGCTCGAGGTGGCTCCAGCGGCGCACGAGGCGGGTCGCCAGATATTGCAGCCGGGCCAGGTCGACCTGCAGCTTGCCCTCGTGGCTCTGCGCACGCTCGCCGAAGATCTCAAGGATCAGCATCGTGCGGTCGGCGACGGCGACGCCGACGTGGCGCTCGAGGTTTCGCTGCTGTGCCGGCGACAGCGCCTGGTCGAAGATCACGACCTCGGCCTGATGGAGCTGGACCAGCTCCTTCAGCTCGTCGGCCTTTCCCGAGCCGACGAAGAAGGTCGCATCCGGGGCCTTCCGACGCACGACGACCCGCTCGATGACGGTGTCGCCGGCCGACTCGGCGAGCAGGGCGAGCTCGTCGAGCGACTCTTCGAACGACGCTCTCGCGCCGAGATCGACGCCGACGAGGATGGCGCGCGCCGGTGCCGCGCCGTCCGGCTGGCGGGTCGTCTTCAATGGCGCCGCCCGGGAGCAAAGCCGCGCGTCAAGACTGCTCGGATGATTCGGGCTGGGTCTGGAAGTTCACCGCGCGGCCGGGCACGACGGTCGAGATCGCGTGCTTGTAGACCATCTGGGTGACGGTGTTGCGCAGGAGGACGACGTACTGGTCGAACGACTCGATATGTCCCTGCAGCTTGATCCCGTTGACGAGGTAGATCGAAACCGGAACGTGCTCCTTGCGCAGCAGGTTCAGGAAGGGGTCTTGTAGTAGCTGCCCTTTGTTGCTCACGTTCATGCTCCGTGATGTGTTCTGGAGCGGGAAACCTTAACACAGGGCTATCGGGCGAACGCACCGTAAGGCCATGCTTCACCGGCCGTTCTCCACGAACGGATTCTTGCTGGAGCGCATCTCGATCCTGAGCGGCGTCCCGGTCAGCTTGAAATGAGCACGGAAGCGCCCTTCCAGGAACCGCTTGTAGGAGTCGGTCACGTGTTCGAGCGAGTTGCCGTGGATGACGATCACCGGCGGCCTGCTGCCGCCCTGGTGGGCATAGCGCAGCTTCGGCCGGAAGGTGCCGGCGCGCTTGGGCGCCTGGTGCAGCACTGCCTCCTGAAGCAGCCGTGTCAGCACCGGCGTCGGCATCTTGCGCGTCGCCGAGGCATGGGCGTCGGCGATCGCCTTCCAGACCGGGCCGAACCCCTGGCGGCGCACCGCCGAGATCGTCAGCACGGAGGCGAATCGGAGGAATGGCAAGCGCTGTTCGATCGAGCGTTGCACGGTCTCGCGCTGGTAGGCATCCACCGCGTCCCACTTGTTGACCGCGACCACCACCGCGCGTCCGCTTTCGACGACGTAGCCGGCGATGTGCGCATCCTGATCGGTGACCCCTTGCGTTGCATCGAGCAGCAGCAGAACGACGTCGGCCTCAGCGATCGCCTGCAACGTCTTGACGACCGAAAACTTCTCGACCGCCTCGAACACCTTGCCGCGGCGGCGCAGCCCCGCGGTGTCGATCAGCTCGAATTGCTTGCCACCGCGTTCGAACGGGACGGCGATCGCGTCGCGCGTTGTCCCCGGCTGGTCGAAGGCGACCAGGCGCTCCTCGCCCAGCCAAGCGTTGATGAGCGTCGATTTGCCGACGTTCGGTCGGCCGGCAACGGCGAGGCGGATCGGCGCATCGGTGTCGATGGCGTCGCCGTCGCCCTCCGCACCACCTGCGGGCGGCACCGTGCCACCAAACGCCGCCTCGAGCGCCGCTTCTGCGAGCGACACGACGCCTTGCCCGTGCGCCGCCGAAACCGGGTGCGGCTCGCCGAGGCCGAGCTCGTAGAACTCGGCGATGAGCGGCGAGTCGGCCATGCCCTCGGCCTTGTTGGCGGCGAGGACGACGCGCTTGCCGGCGCTGCGCAGGTAGCGCGCGATGTCATGGTCGTGCGCCGAGGCGCCGGCGCGAACATCGACCACGAACACGACGGCGTCGGCTTCGGCGACTGCCTGCTCGGCCTGGCGCGCCATCAGGCGGACGATGCCGGTCGGGTGCTCGGGAACGAAGCCGCCGGTGTCGACGACGATAAAGTCATGGTCGGCGACGCGTGCATCACCGTAGTGACGGTCGCGCGTCAGGCCGGCGAAGTCGGCGACAATCGCATCGCGCGTTCGCGTCAGGCGGTTGAACAGCGTCGACTTGCCGACGTTCGCTCGGCCGACCAGGGCGATGACGGGCTTCATGATGGCCGACGGCGGCAGCGCGCCTTGCCGCGGGCGCTCAGGCGGGACGGAACGCGAACACGCCGCCGCCCCGCGTGACGACGACGAGAAGGCCCTCGACGACGACAGGCGGCGCCGAGACGGCGCTGCCGTCGGTCGCGACGCGCGCCTGCGACTCGCCCTTGGCGCGTGACAGCCAGTACAGCGTCCCCTCGAGGTCGCCGACGACGACGGACTGGCCGATCGCAGCCGGCGCGCCGAGGCCGCGAAACATCAGCGACTCGTTCGTCCACGCGATGTCGCCCGTCACCGTCCGCCACGCGCTGATGCGATCGGACGCATCCGCGCCGAACAGCATCTCGCCATCGCCGCCGATGGCATCGGTGCCGCCGACGGTCTTGGTCCACGCGACGTTGCCGGCCTGCGCGTCGACGCACCCGACCGCGGCCTGGAACGAGCGCGCGCAGACGAGGTCGTTGATGCGGACGACCGGGCCGATGAGATCGGCGAGGCGTTCGACTTCGTTGGCGCCGCGGGGCGATCCGAGCGGGACTTCCCAGCGCAGCGCGCCGGTGCCCGGATCGATCCCCGCCATGCGCGGGCCCTGGCCGACGACGAGCGTGTCCTTGAACGGCGCGAGGACGCCGGTCTGCTGCAAGGTCAGCGGATCGCCGGGCCGCTGCACCTGCCAGAGCTTGAGACCGTCGCCGGCGTCGAACGCCTGCACCGAGCGATCGACGCCGAGGACGAAGATGCGCGCACCGGCGACGAGCGGCGCGGTCGCGACGCGGACGCCGATCGGCTTTTTCCATTTGACCTGGCCGCTCTCGAGGGCAACGAGCTCGCCGCTGCGTGTGACCACCGACGCGACCTTACCGTCGCTGCCCACGCCGGCCGAGATCGCTCCGCCGACATTGGTCCGCCAGAGCGTCCGGCCGCTCGCCGCCTCGACTGCGATGACGGTGCCGTCGCTCGCGGCGAGCGTCAGGACGTTGCCGCTGACGGCGACCGTGAGCGGGAACTCGACCTTGCCGATGTTCTGGCTCCAGACCTTCTGCACCGAAATCGGAGCAACGATCGGCTCGAGGTCTTTCGGCTTCGGCCGGTCCGGGCCGAACATCGAGCCGAACACCGAGCTGAAGGTCGAGCAGCCGCCGACAAGGGCAGCGGCGAGCGTTGCGACCGCGATTCGGGACAGCGCCCGCAGTGCCTGACGCGTCGCTCGCTCCGCCATCACTTCGACGCCTCGGCGCCGCTCGCCGCGCCCGCTGCCGGCTGCACGCCGAGCAGGTTGAGCTTTGCCTCGATCAGGCGCCTGTAGTCGACCTTCGGGTCCATCGCCGTCCATGCCTTCAGGTACGCGGCCTGCGCTTCGCTGTTCTTGCCTTGTGCGAGCAGGACGTCGCCGCGGCGATCCGCGGCGAGCGCGGCGAACTCGGGATTGTCGATTGCGTCAAGCTGCTTCAGCGCCTCGTCGTACTTCGCCGTGTCGAGGAGCAGCCCGGCGAGACGAAGGCGCGCGATCGACCGATAGCCGTCGTCAGCGGCATGCTCGGCGACCCACGCGAGGCTCGTCTTGGCAGCGTCGTACTGTCCCTTCTCCGACTCGACCCGGGCGGCGACGAGGCCGGCCTGGTGGGTAAAGGTGGCGCGCGGATAGCGCTGCTGCATGTCGGCGAAGATGCGCGTCGCACGGTCGGCGTCGACCGACTGCGCCGCGCGCTCGATCTCGTCGTACAGCGCGCCGGCCTTGGCGCCCTGGTCGCGCTGATAAAGATTCCAGCCGTTCCACGCCGCGAAGGCGCCGAGCACGAGCACCAGCACCCAACTGACGAGGTTGCCGTACTGCTTCCAGAACGCCTTGAGCTGATCGAGCTGTTCCTGCTCTTCGAGGTCGAGATGGGTAGCCATGGAGAATCCGAGAGTGCCGGGGCAGCCGGCGGCCGCAGGCAAACCGGGGATTATGAGGCGAGGGTCGGGGCCCACGCCGCCAGCTCCGCAAGGGCGACCGTGCGTTGACCGGCGTCGGCATCGCGCAGCGACTTGATCGCCACCGCGCCACGCGCGCCCTCGTCGGCGCCGAAGATGAGCGCATGGCGCGCGCCGCTGGCGTCGGCCTTGCGGAACTGCGACTTGATGCTGCCCCAGCCGTCGCGGCCGGCGGCGTGCATCAGGACCGTGAGGCCAAGACCGCGAAGTGCATCGCAGGTCGCGATCGCGGTCGGCTGGGCCTTCTCATCGGGAACGATCGCGTAGACATCGGGCGTTGCCGACGGCATCGCCACGCCGATTTCGTCCAGCAGCAGCAGCACGCGCTCGATCCCCATTCCCCAGCCGACCGCGGGCGCGTCCTTGCCGCCGAGCTGGGCGATCAAGGGATCGTAGCGACCGCCGCCGCAGACCGTCGCCTGCGCGCCCAGCCGGTCGGTCGTCCACTCGAACACGGTCAGGTTGTAGTAGTCGAGGCCGCGCACGAGGCGCGGATTGATGCGGTAGGCAAGGCCAGCGGCATCGAGCGCAGCGCGAACGCCGGCGAAGTGCGCGAGCGATGCCTCGCCGAGGTGATCGCTCAGGCGCGGCGCCGCTTCGATCACGGCCTGCATCGGCGGATGCTTGCTGTCGAGCAGGCGAAGCGGATTCGTGTGCAGGCGGCGGCGGCCGTCGTCATCGAGACACTCGGCGTTCGCCTCGAAATGGGTGATCAGCGCCGCACGGTGGGCACGCCGCTCGTCGAGCTGGCCGAGGCTGTTGAGCTCGAGCCGGACGTGCTCGCCGGTCACGAGGCCGAGGTCTCGCCACAGCGACCGGCACATCAGGATCAGCTCGGCGTCGACGTCGGGGCCGGGAAAGCCCATCGCCTCGGCACCGACCTGGTGAAACTGGCGGTAGCGGCCCCTCTGCGGCCGCTCGTGGCGAAACATCGGCCCGATGTAGAAGAGGCGCTTCCCGCCTTCGCGCAGGAACGAGTGCTCGTTGATCGCGCGGACGACGCCGGCCGTGGCCTCAGGGCGTAGCGTCAGCGCATCGCCGTTCAGCGCGTCCGCGAACGAATACATCTCCTTCTCGACGATGTCGGTCGCCTCGCCGAGGCCGCGGACGAAGAGTGCCGTCGGCTCGACGATCGGCGTCCGCACGTAAGCGTAGCCGAAGCGCCGCATCAGCGCTCGCACCTTGTCTTCGAACCATTCCCAGCGCGCCGACTCCGGCGGCAGGAGGTCATTCATGCCTTTCACGGCGCGCAGCGGCGCGACGGCGGCGCGGCTCTGCATCAGCCGAACCGCTTCTCGATGTAGCGCTCGACGATCGCGTGGAACTCCTGCGCGATGTTGTCGCCGCGCAGCGTCATCGCCTTCTCGCCGTCGATGAAGACTGGCGCGGCAGGCGCTTCGCCGGTGCCGGGCAGGCTGATGCCGATGTCGGCGTGCTTGCTCTCGCCCGGGCCATTGACGATGCAGCCCATCACCGCGACCTTCATCGTCTCGACGCCGGGATAGCGCGCCTTCCAGACTGGCATCTGCGCGCGCAAGTGATCGTCGATCTGCTTGGCAAGCTCCTGGAAGGTCGTGCTCGTCGTCCGGCCGCAGCCCGGACAGGCGGTGACACTTGGGTTGAACGAGCGCAAGCCGAGCGACTGCAGGATCTCGAGCGCGACGACGACTTCCTGCGTTCGCGCCTCGCCCGGCTGCGGCGTCAGCGAGACGCGGATCGTGTCGCCGATGCCTTCCTGAAGGAGCACGGCGAGCGCCGACGTCGAGGCGACGGTTCCCTTGGTGCCCATGCCGGCTTCGGTGAGGCCGAGGTGGAGCGGATAGTCCGAGCGGCGTGCCAGCGCGCGGTAGACGCTGATCAGGTCCTGCACGCCGGACATCTTGCACGAGAGGATGATCTGCTCGGGCGCGAGGCCGATTTCCTCGGCCCGCCTGGCGGAGCCGAGCGCCGAGAGCAGGATCGCGCGGTACATGATCTGGCGCGGCTCTTCCGGCTCGGCGAGCTTCGCGTTCTCGTCCATCAGCTCGGTCAGCAGCTCCTGGTCGAGGCTGCCCCAGTTGACGCCGATCCGCACGGGCTTCTTGTAGCGGACCGCCACCTCGACCATCTGCGCGAACTGGCGGTCGTGCTTGTCGCCCTTGCCGACGTTGCCCGGATTGATGCGGTATTTCGAAAGCGCTTCAGCGCAGGCCGGAAAGTCGGTCAGCAGCCGATGGCCGTTGTAGTGGAAGTCGCCGATCAGCGGCACCTCGATTCCCATCCGGTCGAGCTGCTCGCGAATGTAGGGAACGGCGGCGGCGGCTTCCGGCGTGTTGACCGTAATCCGTACCAGCTCCGAGCCGGCGACCGCGAGCTCCTTGACCTGGATCGCCGTGCCGATCGCGTCGACGGTGTCGGTGTTGGTCATCGACTGCACGC
>DATAYY010000091.1:0-1825 GCA_036272325.1 Caldimonas sp.
ACAGTGTCGTCCAGCCGGCCTGGACGTCCGGCTTGAGCAGATAGACGCAGGCGACGTAGACCGCATAGAGCAGCGACAGGAACCCGCCGGCGAGGCCGATGAACGAGCTCAGACGCAGCGGCAATGCGCTCGAAGTCAGCAGCAGCCGCAGCGCCCTGGACATGCGATCGGACAGCGGCGTGTCCGGCCTCGCGGCCGGCGGCTCCGGCAGCGCGACGACCGTCGCGGGAAATCCCGGACCGAGCGACAGGCCGCGGATCAGCACCTCGCCCAGCGCGTTGGTCGCCACATAGAGCGCGGCCGCCCGGCTGAGCACGCGAAACCCGGTCGGTCGCGTCTCGAACGCGAAGCCGGTCAGCCGGCGAAAGAGCGCCTGGAACGCGCGAAAGCTCGCGCGCATCGGCAGCGATTCGGTCTGCTCGGAGGCCTGTGGCGGGGCGCCCACCACCAAGTCGTAGTCATCGGACAGCGGAGCGAGCAGGTTCGGCAGGCTCGCGATCTCAGCCTCCGTCGGGGTGCAGAACAGCACGAAATCGCCGATCGCCTGGTCGATGCCGACGAGGCGGGCGATATCGTCGTGCTGACGCAGGCCGAGGAAGACGACGGTGAGGTCGGCGACGGTCGCGACCAGAGACTTGAGCTCGAGCGACACCTCGTTCGCCGTGCCGTTGGCTACGATCACGACGTTGAAATCGGCGGCGAGCGCGCCGAGGGCGTCGGCGAGGCCGTCGAGCAGGGTGCGGCTCGGGCAGCGATCGCGGACCACCATGACGGCGGTCACGGACGAGACAGCTCTAGGCATCGGGCGTCGTCCAGCTGCGGGCCTGGATATACTGCAACGCGTCGAAGATGTTGTCGATCTTGGCGCCGAGAATCGAGACGACGCGCGGCATCCGCGCGCATTGCTCGATCAGGATGGGCCGGCCGTCGTCGTCCTCGTGTTGCGCCAGGACCGCCTTGATCTCGAAGATCGATCGGACGACGTCGACCTTGGCAAGCGCCGGGATGTAGCGGGCGGCGTCGCGCACCATGGCGGTGCGGTTGCTGCGGGTCGGCCGCGGGAGGTCCTTGCCGGTCGTCGCCATGTGCGGCGTATAGCGCACGTGCGAGAGGGAATGCAGCCCGGCGGCCGGAAACGGCATGACCGAGAAGAACGGGCCGTCCACCACGGTGATGCCGGCGTTGGCCAGCGGATAGGGCGCCTTGAACAGGACGAGCTCGGTCAGCTCCTTCTTGATCGACATAGCGATCGGAACGCCCGCGTTGTCGAGATCGCCGTAGGTGCAATTGAATACCCAGGATGCGCGCTCGATCGCATCGCCGACGCGAACCGAGACCCGGTCCGCCTCGCTTTCGACGATCGACGCTGCGGCGCCGAGGCGCAGGTCGATCTGCGCGTCCTCCATCCGCCGCCGCAGATCCTGCGCGAGCGCGGCCGCGTCGAAGACGACTTCGCGGGTGAGAAAAAGGTCCTCGATGACGTCGCCGGCAAAGATGCGACGGAAATGATAGGGTGCGGGCGTGCAGGGCGCGCCCAAGGTCCGGCAAAACGCCTCGAACTGGCTGGCGCTGATCTGCGAGCCTCTGGCGATCGCGTAGACGCTCTCCATGCCGAAGTGGATCGCATGGCGATAGTCGTGGACGAAGCGGTCGAAGTTGAGACGGGAGCGCAGCGCGGTCGCCTGCGAGCGCGGATAATGATAGCCGTTGTGGACCCGCGCCTGATTGACGAAGGAGGCGCGTCGCAGGATGCCGGCTTCGCGATCGGCGACGACGACGCGGTCGAAGCCGAGCTGCCGCAGGGCGAGCGCGATCTCGCAGCCAT
>DATAYY010000092.1:0-12383 GCA_036272325.1 Caldimonas sp.
GCCTCGATCAGGAGCGACGTCGCCAGGATCTTGTTGCGCGGGCTGTAGAGCAGGTTGGCGCGCGGCACGTGCGTCGTGCACGGCGGCTTGCACTTGCCGCAGCGCAGGCAGTCCTTGATCGAGGTCGCGATCTCGCCGATGTCGCTCTGCTGCATGATCAGCGACTCGTGGCCCATGAGGCCAAAGCTCGGCGTGTAGGCGTTGGTCAAGTCGGCCTTCAGCACGGCGCCGCCGAACGATGCGTCGCGCAGGAGCTTGCCCTGGTTGAAGCGGCCGGCGGGGTCGACGCGCCGCTTGTAGTCGGTGAACGCTGCCAGCTCGTCGTCGCTCAGGTACTCGAGCTTGGTGATGCCGATGCCGTGCTCGCCCGAGATCACGCCGTCGAGGCTGCGGGCCAACTTCATGATGCGCGCGACCGCAGCGTGCGCGGTCTGCAGCATCTCGTAGTCGTCGCTGTTGACCGGTATGTTGGTGTGCACGTTGCCGTCGCCGGCGTGCATGTGCAGCGCGACCCAGACCCGGCCGTGCAGCACCTCGCCGTGGATCTTCTGGCATTCGTCGACGATCGGCCGCAGCGCCGCGCCGGCGAAGATCGATTCGAACGGAGCGCGGATCTGCGTCTTCCACGATGCGCGCCAGGTATGGTCCTGGAGCAGCTGGAACACGGTGCGGCCGGCGTCGCCGGCGGGCCGGTCGAGCCCGGCAAGCCACTGGCGCCACTGGCCGCCGACCTCGCGCAGCAGCGCGAGCGCCTGCTGGACCCGGTCCTCGAGCAGCTCGGCCGAGGCGATCTCGCCGGCGTCGTCGCCCTTGCCGAGCGGCAGGTTGCCGCTCCGGAAAAAGGCCTCGAGGCGATCGACCAGGGCGAGCTTGTTGGCCAGGCTCAGCTCGATGTTGATGCGCTCGATCGCCTCGGTGTACTCGCCCATGCGGTCGAGCGGGATGACGACGTCCTCGTTGATCTTGAAAGCGTTGGTGTGCTTGCTGATCGCGGCGGTGCGCTTGCGGTCGAGCCAGAACTTCTTGCGCGCCTCGGCGCTGACCGCGACGAAGCCTTCGCCGGAGCGCGCGTTGGCGATCCGGACGACCTCGCTCGTCGCCCGCGCGACCGCGTCGGCGTCGTCGCCGACGATGTCGCCGAAGAGCGCCATCTTGGGCAAGCCGCCGCGCTTGCTCTTGGTCGCGTAGCCGACTGCCTTCAGGTAGCGGTCGTCGAGATGCTCGAGACCCGCGAGCAGGACGCGCTCGCCGGGGGCCGACTTGGCCGCCAGCTCGAACAGGTGGTCGCGGATCTCGACGATCGACGGCACCGCGTCCTTGGCGTTGCCGAAGAACTCGAGGCAGACCGTGCGCACGTGCGCCGGCATCCTGTGGACGATCCAGCGCGCCGACGTGATCAGGCCGTCGCAGCCTTCCTTCTGGATCCCAGGAACGCCGGCCAGGAACTTGTCGGTGACATCCTTGCCGAGGCCTTCCTTGCGGAACACCGCGCCCGGGATCTCGAGCCGCTCGGTGCGCTCGACCTTCTTGCCACTCGCGTCGAAGTAGTTGAGCTCGAAGCGCACCGTTGGTGCGTCGTGGATCTTGCCGAGGTTGTGGTCGAGCCGGGTCACCTCGAGCCACTTCGCATCGGGAGTGACCATCCGCCACGACGCGAGGTTGTCGAGCGCGGTGCCCCAGAGCACGGCCTTCTTGCCGCCGGCGTTCATCGCGACGTTGCCGCCGACGCAGGACGCCTCGGCCGACGTCGGGTCGACCGCGAACACGTGGCCGGCGCGCTCGGCAGCTTCGGCGACGCGCTGAGTGACGACGCCGGCCTCGGTCCACACCGTCGCCACCTTGCCAACGACTCCGGGCAGCGCGACGTGCTCGACCTCGCTCATCGCTTCGAGCTTTTCGGTGTTGATGACCGCGCTCGCCCATGTCAGCGGCACCGCGCCGCCGGTGTAGCCGGTGCCGCCGCCGCGCGGGATGATCGTGAGGCCAAGCTCGATGCAGCCGGCAACGAGCCCCGCCATCTCCTTCTCGGTGTCCGGCGTGAGGACGACGAACGGGTACTCGACGCGCCAATCGGTCGCATCGGTGACGTGCGAGACGCGCGACATGCCGTCGAACTTGATGTTGTCCTTCGCCGTCACCTTCGCGAGCGTGCGCACGGTGCGCTTGCGCAGGTCCCAGACGGCGCGAAACTGCGCCGCGAACGACTCGACCGCGGCGCGAGAGAGCGCGAGCAGCTCGCCGACGACCGCGTCGCGCGCCGCGTCGGCGGCCGGCGTGCGGCGCTTCTCGACTTCGCCGAGGCGATGGTGCAGCGCCTCGATCAGGAGCGCCCGCCGGCGCGGGTTGTCGAGCAGGTCGTCCTGCAGGTAGGGGTTGCGCTGGACGACCCAGATGTCGCCGAGCACTTCGTAGAGCATGCGCGCCGAGCGGCCGGTGCGGCGCTCGCTGCGCAAGATGCCGAGCACCTCCCAGGCGCGCGCGCCGAGCAGGCGGATGACGATCTCGCGGTCGGAGAACGACGTGTAGTTGTAGGGAATCTCGCGCAGGCGCGGCGCGGCGCCGGCAGCTTCGGCGGTGATCCGGTCGATCGGCAGCGGCGCGTTCATGGCATGCGGGGAGCCGGGCACACCCGCGGCAAAGAGAGCGAGGCATCGTACCGCAGCGCAGCAAAACGACGCCGCACGCCCGTGCGCCGCCGGGCGCGGCGGGTATTCCCGCTTGCCGGCGCGAAGGGCGGCGCGAGATAAACGCGGCTGTCATTCGCGGCCGCGAGAATCGCACCGCCGCTGGATGTGTCGCTCGTTCTCGCTCGGAGTCCTCATGAAGTTGAAGTTGCTCGTCTCGTTCTCGTTGGCCGCACTCGTCGCCGTCGCGACCCCCGCGCAGGCTCAGGTGGAGATCCAGTGGTGGCATGCCATGGGCGGTCCACTCGGCGAATGGGTCAACGACCTGGCCAAGGGCTTCAACGACAGTCAGAAGGAATACAAGGTCGTGCCGACGTTCAAGGGCACCTACGACGAATCCCTGCCGGCCGCCATCGCCGCCTATCGCGCCGGCAATGCGCCCAACATCCTGCAGGTGTACGAGGTCGGCACCGCGACCATGATGGCCAGCAAGGGTGCGATCGTGCCGGTCTGGAAGATCATGCAGGACGCCGGCAAGAAGTTCGACACCAGCGCCTACGTGCCTGCCGTCGCCGGCTACTACACTGCACCGAACGGCCAGATGCTGAGCCTGCCGTTCAACAGCTCGACCACCGTCTTCTTCTACAACAAGGATGCGTTCAAGGCGGCCGGGCTCGATCCGAACAAGCCGCCCACGACCTGGCCCGAAGTGACGCTGGCCGCGGCCAAGCTCAAGGCCAGCGGTAGCGCCTGCCCGCTCACCACGTCGTGGATGGGCTGGACCCAGCTCGAGAGCTTCTCGGCCTGGCACAACGTCGAGTTCGCGACCAAGAACAACGGCTTCGGCGGCCCGGAGGCCCGGCTGGTGTTCAACGGTCCGCTCCAGGTCCGCCACATTGAGGACCTCGCCAACATGGCCAAGCAGGGCCTGTTCGTCTACAAAGGCCGCGGCAACGTGCCGGACGCGGCCTTCATTTCGGGCGAATGCGCAATGTCGATGGGCTCGTCGAGCACCTACGGCCAGCTCAACAAGGTCGCCAAGTTTGCGTTCGGATTCTCGACGCTACCGTACTACCCCGATGTGCCGGGTGCGCCGCAGAACACGATCATCGGCGGCGCCAGCCTGTGGGCGATGAGCGGCAAGCCCGCCGCGCAGAACAAGGGCGTTGCAGCGTTCTTCGAGTATCTGTCGAGCCCCGAGGTGCAAGCCGCGAGCCATCAGCGCACCGGCTATCTGCCGATCACGAAGGCGGCCTTCGAGCTGACCGAGAAGTCGGGCTTCTACCAGAGGAATCCAGGCACCGACGTCGCGGTGAACCAGATGATCCGCAAGACCACCAACAAGTCGCGCGGCGTTCGTCTCGGCAACTACGTGCAGATCCGTGCCATCGAGGACGAAGAGCTGGAGCAGGTCTGGGCAGGCAAGAAGACGGCCAAGGACGCGCTCGACGAATGCGTCAGGCGCGGCAACGAGTTGCTCGCCAAGTTCCAGGCTGCCAACAAGAGTTGAGCGGCTGATCGCGGGCGCCAGGTCGTGGCCGCCGAAAAGCGCGTCTTCTTTCGCTCGCGCTGGCTTCCTTGGCTGCTGCTGACGCCGCAAGGCGTCGTCATCGGCGTCTTCTTCTTCTGGCCGGCGTTCCAGGCGATGCTGCAGTCGCTGCAGCAGACCGACACCTTCGGCGGCTCGGTGGAATGGGTCGGGCTCGACAACTTCCGCGCCCTCTGGAACGACCCGAACTACCTCGAGTCGTTCCAGACCACCGCGGTCTTCTCGGTGCTTGTCGCGGTGCTCGGGATCGGCATCTCGCTGCTGCTCGCCGTCTTCGCCGATCGCGTCGTGCGCGGCGCAGCGGTCTACAAGACGCTCCTGATCTGGCCCTATGCGGTGGCACCCGCGGTGGCCGGCGTGCTCTGGCTCTTCATGTTCTCGCCCAGCATCGGCATCGCAGCCTACTGGCTGCATGCGCTCGGGTTGAACTGGAACAGCCTGCTCAACAGCACCCACGCCATGGCACTGATCGTGATGGCCGCCGTATGGAAGCAGATCTCGTACAACTTCCTGTTCTTCCTCGCCGGCCTCGCCAGCATCCCGAAATCGCTGATCGAGGCCGCGGCGATCGACGGTGCCCGGCCGTGGCGGCGGTTCTGGTCGATCCAGTTTCCGCTGCTCTCGCCGACCACCTTCTTCTTGTTGGTAATCAACGTCGTCTATGCCTTCCTCGAGACCTTCGCGATCGTCGACGCGGCCACGCAAGGCGGCCCGGGAAGAGACACCTCGATCCTCGTCTACAAGCTGGTCTACGACTTCAAGGCGCTCGACCTCGGCGGCTCGGCGGCGCAGTCCGTGGTGCTGATGCTGATCCTCATCGCGCTGACCGTGATCCAGTTCAAGTATGTCGAGAAGAAAGTGAACTATTGATGGAGCCGACCGATGGTTGAGCGCCGGCCCACGCTGGGCATCCTTGCGCACGCCGTGCTGATCCTCGGCGTGTTCGTGGTGGCCCTGCCGGTCTACATCACCTTCGTCGCCTCCACCCACACGGCGGCCGAGGTGGTGCAGTCGCCCATGCCGATGTTGCCCGGCTCGCACATCGTGGAGAACTACACCCAGGCCCTGCTCGGCACCGGCAACTCGCAGGGATCGAATGCGGCGGTCGGCCGCATGATGTGGGTGAGTCTCGTCACGGCGCTGGTCATCGCGATCGGCAAGATCGCGATCTCGCTGCTCTCCGCCTTCGCGATCGTCTATTTCCGCTTCCCGTTCCGGATGCTCTGCTTCTGGGCCATCTTCGTCACGCTGATGTTGCCGGTCGAGGTGCGTATCGGACCGACCTATCAGGTCGTGGCCGGCCTCGGCATGATCAACACCTATGCCGGCCTCACCGTCCCGTTGATCGCCTCGGCCACCGCCACCTTCCTGTTTCGCCAGTTCTTCCTGACGGTGCCCGAAGAGTTGGTCGAAGCGGCGCGCCTCGACGGCGCCGGGCCGATGCGCTTCTTCAAGGACATCCTGGTGCCGCTCTCCGCGGCGAGCATCGCCGCGCTTTTTGTCATCCAGTTCATCTACGGCTGGAACCAGTACCTCTGGCCACTGCTGGCCACGACCAACGAGAACATGTACCCCGTGGTCATCGGCATCAAGCACATGATCTCGGGCGGCGAATCGGCCAACGACTGGAACCTGGTCATGGCCACGGCCATGCTGGCGATGCTGCCACCGGCCATCGTCGTGCTGGCGATGCAGAAATGGTTCGTCAAGGGTCTCGTGGACACCGAGAAATAGCATGGCCGCAATCTCTCTGCGCAATGTGATCAAACGCTACGGCCTCGGCCCGAAGGCGAACCAGGTCATCCACGGCGTCAACGCCGAGATCGGCGACGGCGAGTTCGTGGTCATCGTCGGTCCTTCGGGTTGCGGCAAGTCGACCTTGCTGCGCATGGTGGCCGGGCTCGAGGAGATCAGCGACGGCGAGATCGCGATCGCCGACCAGGTCGTCAACGACAAGGAGCCATCCGAGCGCAACATCGCGATGGTCTTCCAGAACTACGCGCTCTATCCGCACATGACCGTGTTCGACAACATGGCCTACGGCTTGAAGATCGCGAAGGTGCCGCTCGCCGAGATCAAGACCCGCGTCGACAAGGCGGCGAAGATCCTCGAGCTTGGGCCGTTCCTGGCCCGGAAGCCCCGCGAGCTCTCGGGCGGGCAGCGCCAGCGCGTGGCGATGGGCCGCGCGATCGTCCGCCAACCGGCGGTGTTTCTCTTCGACGAGCCGCTCTCCAACCTCGACGCCAAGCTGCGCGCGCAAACCCGGCTCGAGATCCAGAAGCTGCACAACGAGCTGCACGTGACTTCGCTCTTCGTCACCCACGACCAGGTGGAGGCGATGACGTTGGCCGAGCGCATGATCGTGATGAACGCCGGCCGGATGGAGCAGATCGGCACGCCCGACGAGGTGTATCACCGGCCAGCCACGACTTTCGTCGCCGGCTTCATCGGCTCGCCACCGATGAACCTGGTGCGCGGCCGGGCGCAGAACCGCAGCTTCAACACCGTCGGGCAGGCGCTGCCGCTGCCAGCACCGGCGCCGCGCGAAGGCGAGCTCGTGCTGGGTATCCGGCCGGAGCACGTCGAGCTCGGCACGGATTCGTCGCCCACGGGCTGGCCGATGCGCGTGCAGGCGCTGGAGATGCTCGGGGCCGAACGGCTGGTTTATGGCCTGATCGGAGATTCGCTGTTCACCGCCCGTCTCGACGCCACGCTCGTGCATCCGAACAGCGGCGATACCGTGACGGTGACCGCAGCGCCCGCGCACCTGCACTGGTTCGACGCCGCGACGACGGAACGCGTCGGCGCCTGACGATGTCGACAGCGGCCTGGCCCTACCCGCGCTGGATCGCGCACCGCGGCGCCGGCAAGCTCGCGCCCGAGAACACGCTGGCAGCGTTTCGCGTCGGCGCGGCGCACGGCTTTCGCGCCTTCGAGTGCGACGTCAAGCTGTCGGCCGACGGCGTTCCCTTTCTCCTTCACGATGCGACGCTGCAGCGGACGACCTCGGGCCGCGGCCCGGCTGCGGCGCTGCCCTGGAGCGAGCTCGCGTGCCTCGACGCCGGCGGCTGGCACAGCCGTGCTTTCGCCGGCGAGCCGATCGCGAGCTTCGCCGCGGTGGCGCGCTTCTGCCTGCGCAATGCGTTCGCGCTCAACGTCGAGATCAAGCCTTCGCCCGGCGCCGAGCGCGAGACCGGGCGCGCCGTCGCCGCGATGGCGGCAACGCTCTGGGCACGCGCCACACCGCCGCCCTTGCTCAGCTCGTTTCGCCCCGATGCCCTCGAGGGGGCGCGCGACGCTGCACCGGCGTTGCCACGGGCACTCCTGCTCGAGAGCCTCCGCAGCGGGTGGCTCGACGAGGCGCGCGCGCTCGGCTGCATCGCGGTCGTCTGCCACCATGCGCTCGTCGACGCCGGCGTGCTCGCGACGCTGCACGGCGCAGGGCTTCGCTCCTGCGCATACACGATCAACGATCCCGCCGAAGCGCACCGGCTCGACGCGCTCGGCATCGACAGCCTCATCACCGACGCGGTCGATCGCTTCTCGCCCGCCGCCGCCGTCGCCGACTGAGGCGTGGCATTTCAGGCGCCCGACGCACCCATCGGTTCCTCGGCACCGCGAACGCGCGCGTAGATGCGGGTGCTGCGCGGCTCCCCAGCTGGCGTCACCGAATCGAAGCGCAAAAGCGCCTCGAGCGTGAAGCCGGCGCGCTCGGCGAGCTTCCAGCTGCGCTCGTTGCGATCGTCCATGCGGATCTCGACGCGGCGCGCGTCGAGGGCGTCGAACGCCAGCCGCGCCATCGCCCGCACCGCCTCGGTCATGAAACCGCGCTGCTCGCAGCCGGTCTTCAGCCAGTAGCCGATCTCGAACTTGCGCAGCGTCCAGTCGATGCGGTGCAGCCCGGTGGCGCCGACGAGCTCGCCCTCGCTGCCGTCGGCACCGCGCAGGAAGAGCAGCATCACGAAATCCTCGCGCAGCAGGAAGCGCGCCTGCTGACGGCGGCAATGCGCCTCCGACTCGTCGACCGTCGGCAGCGTCCCCGCCCACGGCATCCACGGCGCGAGCTCTTCGTGAGAAGCGCGGACCGCGTCGTTCAAGACGCGGCCGTCGCCCGGCCTCGGCACGCGCAAGACGAGCCGCTCGGTCTCGAGGCGATCGGGAACGTCGATCAGCAGCGGGTCCATCGCCCGGCTCTCAGGTGACGACGATGCGCGTGCCGACGTCGGCCTCGGCGCCGAGCCACTCGTCGACGTGCTCGGCCGCGGGCAGCTCGCGGACGCGACGGATGACGCCGAGCTGCCATGCCGCCGCCGCAAGCAGCAGCGATCCGGCGCCGGCGACGGCGAGCGACGCGCGCAGCCCGACATGCTCGCCAAGCCAGCCGCCGAGCAATGCGCCCGGACCGGCGGGGATCAGGATCAACCAGCGCATCGTGCTCGTCATCCGGCCAAGCAGCGGCGCCGGCGTGACCGCCTGGCGCAACGCGAGGAAGTTGATGAAGATGAACACCGCGCCGGTCGAGAACATCGTCAGCATGACGGCGAACGCAGCGACGCCCCAATCGTTCGCCGGCGCGATCGCAAGCAGCAGCCAGCCGGCGCCGCAGACCGCGAAGCCGAGGATGAGGCAAGGCCCCGGTCCGATCGTGCGGCTGATGCGATTGCCGAACACGCTCGCGATCACCGTGCCGATGCCCATGCCGGTGTAGCTCAGGCCGATCGCCTGCTCCGAGAGGCCGAGGGTGCGCGTCGCGAACAGGATCTGGACGACGATCGCCGCCTGGTGGCACGCCTGCCAGGTGCCGACCGCGAGCGCCAGCGCGACGAGCAGCCGATGGCGCGCGACGAAGCGGACCCCTGCCTTCAGGTCGGCCCAGAACCTTCGCCCGCGCGCGCCCGCAGCGCGCACGTTCGCCGGCGCCTCGTGGATGACGACACCGCGCAGGATCGCGGCCGAGACCGTCACCAGCACGGCATCGACGAGGAGCGCGAGCGGGGCGCCGACGACCTTGATCAGCGCACCGGCCAGACCCGGGCCCGCGACCTCGGCGCCCGACGAGGCGAGCGCGTTCTTCGCATGCGCCTCGACCAGCCGCTCGCGCGGGACGACCTGGGTGAGGACGATCTGCGCCGCACTGCCGGCGACCGTGTAGACGCTGCCGAGGACGAAACCGCACGCGTACAGCCAGCGGATCGAGAGCCAGCCGAGCCACCATGCGACCGGAACGCTGAGGACGACGAGTGCGATCGTCAGCTCGCCGGCGATGTAGACCGGGAGCTTCCGCACGCGGTCGAGCCAGACGCCGGCGGGCAGCGAGAGGAGGACGAACGGCAGGATCTCGACCGCGCTCAGCAAGCCCATCTGGGTCGGCGTCGCGTGCAGCAGGATCGCCGCCGTCAGCGGCAGCGCGAGCATCGTCACCTGGCCGCCGAACGAGCTGATCAGGATCGACGTCCACAGCCGCCGATAGGCGCGGTCGCGGAGAAGGTCGTGGGCGGGCAGCGACGGCAGCAGGCGCCGCGCGATTCCGTTCCACCTTGTCTGTCTGGACCACGACGTCTGCATGGTTCACCCCAGCTTTCCTTCGCGGGTCCCCGGATCGCGGGAACCTGATGGGCCATTCGGCCCGGGTGCGGCGGAAGAAACGAAGGTTTCGATCGACTCTTCCGCTGATCTCTCAGCGGCCTTCGATCGAAGAGCTGAGACTGGCTAGATCGGCGCTGCCGGATTGCCGGCCGAGCACTGGGCCATGACGCCGACGATCCCACGCGCCGACAGCCATGCCGCGCCGAAGGCGCTCTGGGCTTGGAGGTGCGTGGTGCGGTTCATGGCTGGCTCGATGAAGCGAGGAGGAATCGTAGCAGCGGCGTCGCGGCCCCCGCAAGTGAATAAGTCACTCGCGTTGCGGCGCGCCCACGCGTCCTCTGGACGGACGCTGCGTCACGACCGGTAGTCGGCGTTGATCCTGACGTACTCGGTGCTGAAGTCGCACGTCCAGATCGTCGCCGCGGCCGTGCCGCGGTGCAGGTCGACGCGCACCATGATCTCGCTCTGCTTCATGACGCGCTGGCCGTCTTCCTCGCGGTAGCTCGGCCGCCGCCCGCCGTCTTCGACGACGTGGACATCGTCGAGGAAAAGGTCGATCTTCGTCTGGTCGAGATCGGCGATGCCCGCGTAGCCGACCGCGGCCAGGATCCGGCCGAGGTTCGGGTCGCTGGCGAAGAACGCCGTCTTGACGAGCGGCGAGTGCGCGACCGCGTAGGCCGCGCGGCGGCACTCGGCGACGTCGACACCGCCCTCGACGCGCACGGTGATGAACTTGGTCGCGCCCTCGCCGTCGCGAACGATCGCCTGCGCGAGCCGGCGCGAAACGTCGACGACGGCGTCGCGCAGGGCGCGGCCGTCGCCGCTGTCGAGGCTGGTGATCGGCGCATTGCCGGCGCGCTGGGTGGCGATCAGGACGAACGAATCGTTGGTGGACGTATCGCCGTCGATCGTGATGCAGTTGAACGATGCGTCGGCGGCCGCGCGCACGAGCGGCTGCAGCAGCGCCGGATCGATCGCGGCGTCGGTGGCGACGAAGCCGAGCATCGTCGCCATGTCGGGGCGGATCATGCCGGCGCCCTTGCTGATGCCGGTGACGGCGACCGTCTTGCCGTCGATTCGCACGGTGGCCGACGCCGCCTTCGGCACCGTGTCGGTCGTCATGATCGCCTCGGCCGCCTCGACCCAGGCGTCCGCGCGCGCCACCGCCAGAGCGGCGGGCAGCGCCGCCTCGATCCGATCGTGCGGCAGCGTCTCCATGATCACGCCGGTCGAAAACGGCAGCACCTGCTCGGCGCGGCAATCGAGCAGGCGCGCGAGCGCCGAGCAGGTCGAGCGCGCCCGCGCCAGCCCGTCGGCGCCCGTGCCGGCGTTGGCGTTGCCGGTGTTGACCAGGAGCGCGCGGACCTCGCCGCCGACCGCCAGGTGTTCCCGGCACAACTGCACCGGTGCGGCACAGAACCGATTCGACGTGAACACGCCGGCGACCGCGGCGCCCGGATCGACCCGGACGACGAGCACGTCACGCCGGTTCTCCTTGCGCACGCCGGCCATCGCGACGCCGAGCGAGATTCCGGCGACGGGGCGTAGCGTCGCTGCGTCGGGCGGTGCGAGATTGACTGCCATGGCGGGACCTCGGTTGAAGGCCTGGCGATTGTCAGATTTTTCGGAGAGAGCCGAAGGCGAGGCAGATACGGCGGAGAGCGCGCCGAGGCGTGCGTTCCGAGATCTCGGCTTCCAAACGAGAAGCTTCGCTAGCCGATCATTGCCGACGACAATGTACCTCTCGCAACCATCCGACCGATTGTGACTTCTCCCTTCTTTGTTGACCCGTTACCCGCACCGATGAAGCGCGGCGCCGCTTCGAGACCAACCCCCACGTGCTCAGCATCGTGGCCTCCGGCCTCTCTGTCGAAAGATACCGGACGCTGATGCTTGAGCTATTTCACGTCGTCTGGCATTTCAATCCGACCTGCGCCGCGGCGGCGAGTCGGATGGGTGTCGAGCATTCGCAGGTTCGGCATTTCCTTTACGAACACATGATGGAAGAAAAGGGACACGAAGAATGGGTCATGAATGACCTGGAGGTCGTTGGCATAGGGCGTCAAGCTGTCCTGCGATACACGCCGAGCAAATGGATGCTCGCATTGAACGGTTACAACTATTGGTCGGCAGACCGGAGACACCCATGCTCGGTCTTGGGGATGGTCTACGCCTTGGAAGTGATTGCTTCGGTGTACGGCGGACCAATCGCGACGGCGATCAAAGAATCGCTCTTGCTCGAAGGCGACAAGGGCATATCGTTCATCACATCTCATGTCACGATGGACGCCGAGCACATGGCTAAGTTGAGGATCATTCTCAACAAGATCCATGACGAGGCCTCTCAGGAAGCGATCGTCGAGTCCGTGGTCTTCAATTTCGACTTTTTCACTTGCGTACTCGAGGCAGTATGAGTGCCGTGCCAGCGTTGCCGGCTCCTCTCGATCGGCAATACAAATACATGTGGCTCGAGTGGGACGCAGAGTTTGCGGTCCTAACGGTGCGGATCACCGTTCACCCGATTCAGTGCTACAGCCTTGCTGCGATGGCGGAGTTGCAACAAGTCTTCAACGACATTTCGGCCAACCCTGGCCTGGTCAAGCATTTCGTAATGGCATCTGGCG
>DATAYY010000093.1:0-4880 GCA_036272325.1 Caldimonas sp.
AGCCTCGTCAAGCAGTACACGCTGCTGCTCGCGACCGAAGGCGTCAGGCTCGAGCTCGCGGCCGACGCGATCCGGCGCATTGCGCAGATCGCGTTCGACGTCAACGAGCGGACCGAAAACATCGGCGCGCGGCGACTCTCGACGGTGATGGAGCGGCTACTCGACGAGGTCAGCTTCGAGGCGCCGAACCGCTCCGGCCAGACGGTCCGGATCGACGCCGCGGCGGTCGACGACAAGCTCGCCGATCTGGCGAAGAACGACGACCTCTCGCGCTACATCCTCTAACGAGGTAAGGGCCTGGTCAGGGCGCGGTGCGCCTCGACTGCAGCTGCAGCAGGCCGTCGAAGATCAGCGTCTCGACCATCTCGAACGGCAAGTCGCTGATCGATGCGAGCTTGACCGCGGCGCCACCGCTCATGATCAGCGCCGGCGTGATCCCGGTCCGCTCGAGAAGCTTTCGATGCATGCGCTCGATCGCGCCGGCGATGGCGTCGGAGCCGCCGCTCATCAATGCATCGCTGGTGTTGGTCGGAAAGTCGACTGCCTCGCCGGTCGGCGCCTTCAGGCCCGCAGTTCCCATCTCGAGCGCGCGCAGCATCAGCCCGAAGCCGGGCAGGATCAGGCCGCCGAGAAAGCGCCCTTCGGTATCGAGCGCATCGACGGTGACCG
This sequence comes from Caldimonas sp., assembly GCA_036272325.1. GTDB lineage: Bacteria > Pseudomonadota > Gammaproteobacteria > Burkholderiales > Burkholderiaceae_C > Schlegelella_A. Next base: position 670 of record DATAYY010000093.1, read on the forward strand.
CCGTGCCGACCATGACAACGAGGGCCGGACGCGCCGGGCCGCGGGCGAGAACGCGATGGCGCGCACCGATGAGCGCGACCCAGCGATCGACGCCGAGCCGGACCGGATGGTCGTAACCGTTGCGGACGCCGCACGCGGCGGCGCTGCTCACGACCCAGCGCGCCTCGACGTCCCACAGCTCGAGCTGCTCCTCGGTGCGGCGGCGGACGCCCTCGCCGGCGACGACGCTGCCGAGCATGCTCGACGGCACCTCGAGATCGCGCCACGCGCCTTCGGCGAGGCTGTCGATCGCCTCGAGAAAGACTGCGCCGTGGGTCAGCATCGCCGCGCCGGGGACGCCCCGTTCGTAAAGCGCCCACTTGAGCCGCGTGTTGCCGATGTCGACGGCGAGGAAGGTCATGGCGGCGCGGCGCTTCAGACCATCTTGCCGCTGGCCGGCTGAACGTCGCAACCCTTGATCCGCCACGCCCCATCGCGTTGGCGCTCGAGGCGATACGTCGCCAGCCAGAAGGCACCATCGGCGTCGGTGAGATGAACGGCCTGAACGATCTCGGTGCCGTCACGCAGCGGGACGAGGAAGGTCACGCTCGCAGCGCGGTAGACGACCGGATAGCTGGCACGGACCATCGCCAGGAAGCGCTCGGGCGTGCCGAACATCGTGCGGATCGCCGGCGCCGCATACGAGAACGCGCGCTCGGCGTCGTCGCTCGCGAAGGCGTCGAGCTGCGCGGTGACGACCGTGCGGATCGCGCGAGCGTCTGCCTCGGCAACCGGCCGCGCTACGGCCGGCGCGACGGCGCAGACCTCGGCAACGGCGAGGCAGAAGGCGGCGAGCGGGCGGACCATGGGCAGCTCGGAAGCGGCGCGGGCCGCCATCATGCACCGGCGGCGGCCACCGTGCGTGTGGCGAGAAAAGGACTGTAAAGCGTCGGTCGGACGTCATCGGAGGGTCGGCACAGCCAGTTGAAGGAAAGCGGCGGGCCTGCGCCTTGCCCTACTTTTCACGGAGGAACACCATGACCTTTCGCACCCTCATCGTCGTGGCCGCCTGCAGCGCGGCCTTATCCGCCTGCGTGGTCGCCCCGGTCGGTCAGCCCTACGGTTATGCGCAGGGGCCGGACGTCGTCACCGACGTCGCGCCGCCGGCCCCCTATTACGAGCCCGTTCCGGTGGTGCCGTACGCCGGTGCTGTCTGGATCGGCGGCTACTGGGGCTGGAGCGGCGGCCGCCATGTCTGGGTCGGCGGTCATTACGACCACAGCCGCCCCGGCTACACGTGGCAGGCCCACCGCTGGGAACGCGCCAACGACGGCCGCTGGCACCTTCACGAGGGTCACTGGGCCCGCTCCTGATCGCGTTGTCGCAGCGGTCGACGACTGCGCATCGTCGGCCGTGGCCTGCCCGCCATCGCCTGGGGCCGGCGCTACACTGAGGGTCGACCTCCGTCGCTCGGCGTTCGTGCCGACCTCCTCCGGTAAGCGTTTCGGGCCCACCTTGGCGAAGAAGACCAGCGCGCGACTCGCCGACTTCCGGTACGCCGGCGCCGCGCGAGGCACGGCGAAGGAACAGCCGGCACGCCGGGGCGGCTTCGATCTGCGCCGATTCGACCCCGCCGCCAAGCCGTTTACGCGTGGCACCAAGGCGCGCGACCGGGCCGCCGTCGGGACTCTCGCGGCCGAGGTCGACAAGCTGCAGGACCTCTTCTACGCCGACCGTCGCTTCAAGCTCCTCGTCGTCCTGCAGGGCACCGATACCAGCGGCAAGGACGGCACGATCCGCGGCGTCTTCGCGCTGACGAGCGCGCTCGGCGTGCACGCGATCGGCTGGAAGGCGCCGAACGAGGAGGAGCGTGCGCGCGACTACCTCTGGCGAATCCACCGCCAGGTTCCGGCGGCGGGCGAGATCGTGATCTTCAACCGCAGCCATTACGAAGACGTGCTCGTCCCCGTCGTCAAGGGCTGGATCACCGGCGCGCAGACGAAGCAGCGCTTCGCCCACATCAACGATTTCGAGCGGATGCTGAGCGAGACTGGAACGGTCATCCTCAAGTTCTTCCTTCACGTCTCGAAAGAAGAGCAGCGGCTGCGCCTGCAAGCGCGGCTCGACGACCCGACCAAGCACTGGAAGTTTGCCCTCGGTGACCTCGACGAGCGCAAGCGCTGGGATCAATACCAGGCCGCGTACAGCGCGATGATCGCGGCGACCGGCACGAGCTGGGCACCGTGGACGGTCGTCCCCGCCGATTCGAAGACGCACCGCAACCTGATGATCGCGACGGCCGTCGTCGAGCGGCTGCGCGCGCTCGGGCTGCGCTATCCGCCGGACGATCCGGCGCTCGCCAACATCAAGGTCCCCTGAGCGGGCGCGAGGCCGAGCCATGACCGAGCTTTCTGCTGACTACAAGGCGCTCGCCGCCTACCGGCCGCAGCACAAGGTGCGCTTCGTCACCGCGGCCAGCCTGTTCGACGGCCACGACGCGGCGATCAACATCATGCGGCGGATCCTCCAGGGCATGGGCGCCGAGGTGATCCACCTTGGCCACAACCGCTCGGTCGACGAGGTCGTGACGGCGGCGCTGCAGGAAGACGTCCAGGGCATCGCGATCAGCTCGTACCAGGGCGGCCACGTCGAGTACTTCAAGTACATGGTCGACCTGCTGAAGGAGCGCGGCGGCGCCGACATCCGCGTCTTCGGCGGCGGCGGCGGCGTCATCGTCGCTGGCGAGATCGCCGGGCTGCAGGCCTACGGCGTCGAGCGGATCTACAGCCCCGAGGACGGCCAACGCATGGGCCTGGCGGGAATGATCGGCGAGATGATGATGCGTTGCGACGTCGACCTCGCGGCGCAGGCCCCGACCTCGTTGGCGGCGATTCGCGGTCCCGGCGAGCCGGCACGGCGCGCGCTCGCCCGCCTCGTCACCGCGCTCGAGAGCGGCACGGCAACGGCGGCGATGCGCGACGAGTTGCGCGCGGCCGCGAAACGGACGAAGACGCCCGTCGTCGGCATCACCGGCACCGGCGGCGCCGGCAAGTCGAGCCTGACCGACGAGCTGATCCGGCGCTTGCGTCTCGACCAGGGCGACCGGCTGCAGATCGCGGTGATCTCGATCGATCCGTCGCGTCGAAAGACAGGCGGTGCGCTGCTCGGCGACCGCATCCGCATGAACGCGATCGGGCCGTGGAGCGACGGCCCGCGCGTCTTCATGCGGTCGCTGGCGACGCGCGACTTCGGCAGCGAGATCAGCGCCGCGCTGCCGGACGTGCTCGCTGCCGTGAAGGCGGCGGGCTTCGACCTCGTGATCGTCGAGACCTCCGGGATCGGCCAGGGCGACGCCGCGATCGTTCCGCTCGTCGACGTCCCGGTCTACGTCATGACGCCCGAGTTTGGCGCCGCCAGTCAGCTCGAGAAGATCGACATGCTCGACTTCGCCGAGTTCGTCGTCATCAACAAGTTCGACCGCAAGGGCGCGGCCGATGCCCTGCGCGACGTCGCCAAACAGGTGCAGCGCAACCGTGCCGCGTTCGGCCAGTCGCCCGAGCAGATGCCGGTGTTCGGCACGATGGCGAGCCGGTTCAACGACGACGGCGTCAGCGCGCTCTACCACGCAATGGTGCCGCGCCTGGCCGCACTCGGGCTGGCGCTCGAGCCGGGCAAGCTGCCGAAGGTCGAGACGCGCCACAGCACCCACCAGGTGCCGATCGTTCCGGGCTCGCGGACGCGCTACCTCGCCGACATCGTCGACGCGGTGCGCGCGTACAAGCGCAACGCACTGGCAACGGCGCGCCTCGCACGCGAGATCCAGCAGCTGCGTGCCAGCGCCCGCATGCTCACCGAGGCCAACCCGGACAAGACCAACGCCGTCGTCGCGGTGCAGGGCCTCGCCGACGAGCGCGAGGGCCGCCTCGACCCGAGAGCGCGCCGGCTGCTCGCCCTCTGGCCCCAGCTTCGCCACAACTACGCCCAGGACGAGTACGTCCACACGGTGCGCGACCGCGAGATCCGCACGCCGCTGGGCTACACGACGCTCTCGGGCAACCGCGTGCCGAAGGTCTCGCTGCCCGCATGGGAGGACGACGGCGAAGTCCTCAAGTGGCTGCTGCTCGACAACGTCCCCGGCTCGTTCCCCTACACCGCCGGAACGTTCGCGTTCAAGCGCGAGAACGAGGACCCGACCCGGATGTTCGCCGGCGAGGGCGATGCGTTTCGGACCA
>DATAYY010000094.1:0-2958 GCA_036272325.1 Caldimonas sp.
GGCCGCAACCTGCAGGAGGGCTTCATCGTGATGCGCGATCGGCCCTTCGACAGCAGCATCCCGCTCTACGGGCCGAACCAATGGCCAGCCGCCCTGCCCACCCTCGCGCCGGCCATGCTCGGCTACTACGCTGCCATGGAAAAGCTCGCCTTCGCTCTGTTGCCGGGCTTCGCCCAGGCGCTCGGCCTGCCGGCAGGGACCTTCGCCGACGGCTATGCCGATCCGATGCTGATCCTGAAGCTCAACCACTATCCGCCGCAGGAGATCACCGACGCGACCGAGATGATCGGCGTCGGCGGCCATCGCGACGGCAGCGGCTTCACCATCCTGTGGCAGGACAATCTCGGCGGCCTCGAGATCAGGAACAAGAGCGGCGAATGGATCGGCGTGCCGCCGATCGACGGCAGCTTCGTGATCAACATCGGCAACATCCTGCAGGCCTGGAGCAACGGCCGCTTCTCCTCGACCGAGCACCGCGTCATCAACCGCTACGGCAAGGACCGCTACTCGATCGCGTTCTTCGTCTATCCGTCGCACGCGACCGTGGTCGGACCGGTGGTCGACAAGTCGCGCGGCGAGCTCGCGCCGGTCGTGTGCGGCGAGGACATGCTGACCTATTTCAGCCGGGTGTATCCGCAACGGGCGAGCGCCGGCGCCTAGCGCATATTCCGGCGAAAGCCTGCCCCCGACTTGATCGGGGGTGGGCACCGGTTCGCCGACAGGAATATGCGCCAACAATGAATCCCCTGGAGGGCAATCGCATGAGCAAAGTCTTCTCTCGGCTGGCCGCGCTGGCGCTCGCCGCCGTCGCCGGGCTTTCGGCCGGCGCCGCCTCGGCGCAGACCAAGGTGGTGGTGCGCAGCGATTTCAAGTTCAACGGCTACGTCTCGCCGCTCGCGCTCGCGATCGACAAGGGGTTCTATCGCGAGGCCGGGCTCGACGTCGCGATCGAGCAGGGCCAGGGGTCGGCCACGACGGTGCAGACCGTCGCGTCGGGCGTCGACCAGTTCGGCCTCGCCGACTCGGCGGTGGCGGCGCTCGGCATCTCGTCGCAGAACGTGCCGGTGAAGGTCCTCGCGGTCTATAACCAGACCGGGACGATGGGGATCATCTATCATCCCGATAGCGGGTTCACCGGCGACCTCGCGCAGCTCAAGGGCAAGGTCGTCATCTCGAGCGCCGGCACCGCCGACGCCAAGCTGCTCGAGCCGACCCTCGCCACCGCCGGCATGAAGCTCGACGACGTGAAGCTGCAGCTCGTCGACCTCAACGCGCGCGTGCCGCTGTTCGTGCAGACGCCGGGATCGTTCCTCACCGGCTTTGCCACCGGCGACCTGTTGCGCGCCCGCGCCCGCCTGCCCGGCGCGAAGTACGTTGCCTATGCGAAGTATGGCCTGATCGCCTACGGCACCGGCCTCGTCGTCGGCACCGCGCTGATCGACAAGTCGCCCGACCTGGTGAAGAAGTTCGTCGCCGCGTCGCAGAAGGGCTGGGAGGCCGCCGCCAAGAATCCGGACGCCGCCGTGACGGCGAGCCTCAAGCTCTATCCCGATCTGAGCAAGGACATGCTGCGCGAAGGGCTGAAGATCTCGCTCGAGGAGCAGCTGCACACGCCGAGCACGCAAGGCCATCCGATCGGCTGGACCGCCGAGGACGACTGGAAGAAGATGCTGGCGATGCTCAAGACCTACAGCGGCATCACGCCGAAGGATCCGGCCGCCTACTACACCAACCAGTTCATCGCCCAGTAGCGGGGGTTCTTCCCTCTCCCCGAAGGGGAGAGGGTGGCGAGCCGCCGGGTCGCGCCGAGCGCGCCCGATGGTAAGCTCCACGAGCCGGGTGAGGGGCGCTTTGAGTTTCAATTCTGCCACCGAGAGCCCCTCACCCCACCCCTCTCCCCTTCGGGGAGAGGGGGCGCTGGAGCCGCAAGGCGACGCCGCGGTGACGGTGCGCGGCGTGTCGAAGCGCTTCCGCTCGCGCCAGGGCGACGTGCATGCGGTCGCCGACGTCAGCCTGACGATCGGCCGCGGCGAGTTCGTCTCGATCGTCGGCCCGAGCGGCTGCGGCAAGAGCACGCTGCTCAACATGATCGCCGGCCTGCTACCGACGACGGAAGGGGCGATCGACGTTTCGGGTCGGCCGGTCACCGGCCCGGTGCACGAGCTCGGCATCGTGTTTCAGCAGCACCTGCTGCTCGCCTGGCGCACCATCCTCGGCAACGTGCTGCTGCAGATCGAGGTGCGCCGGCTCGACAGGGCGCGCTACACCGAGCGGGCAAAAAACCTGCTCGACCGCGTCGGCCTCGGCGAGTTCGCCGACCGCTTCCCCGACGAGCTCTCCGGCGGCATGAACCAGCGCGCCGCGATCGTGCGCGCGCTCATCCACGATCCCGAGCTGATCCTGATGGACGAGCCGTTCGGCGCGCTCGACGCCATCACGCGCGACCAGATGGGGCTCGATTTCCACGAGCTGTCGCGCCAGGAGGGCAAGACCGTCCTGTTCATCACCCATTCGATCAGCGAGGCAGTGTTTCTCTCCAACCGCGTCGTCGTGATGTCGCCGCGGCCCGGCCGGATCGAGGAGATCGTGCCGGTCGAGCTGCCGCGCGAGCGGCATTTCGCCATCCGCGACGAGCCCGAGTTCGCCCGCCACACCCGCCACATCCGCCGCCTGTTCGAGCGGATGGGCGTGCTCAAGGAGCGGCACGGCGCATGAGCGGCCCGCGTCCCCTCGCCGCCTCGGTCGTCGACCTGCTCGACCGCTTCGCCGTGGTGCTTACGCTCGCGGCCGTCCTCCTCGTCTGGGAGCTCGCCGTCGACCTCGCCGGCATCCCGCGCTACGTGCTGCCGGCGCCGAGCGACATCTGGGCGTCGATGGTCGCGCATGCCGGATCGCTGCTCACGCATTCCTGGGTCACGCTGCTGGAGACGCTGGCGGGGTTCGGCGTCAGCCTCGCGA
>DATAYY010000095.1:0-14763 GCA_036272325.1 Caldimonas sp.
ATTTCACCGTCATCGCAGAAGACCGGCAGAAGACGCTCGACTTCTACCTTGGCGTGCTCGGCCTGAAAGACGGCCATCGACCGGACCTCGGCTTCGACGGCGCCTGGCTCTACGGCGACGGCCCGCAAGCACTGGTTCACCTCTACTTCGACCGCAGGCCCCCAGCGCAGCGCGCCGGCGTGATCGACCACATGGCGTTCAGCGCCAGGGACGTCAAAGGCGTGAAGGCCCGCTTCGACGCCGCCGGCATCCGCTACGACCTCAGGCGGCAGAAGGAATCGGGGACCTGGCAGCTGTTCTGCCACGACCCGAACGGCGCCAAGGTCGAGCTCGATTTCGATCCCGGCGAGAGCCTCTGACCGGAAGGGGTTCGCGCGGGCGTGTAGGCTTCGCCCTTTTCGCCCAGCCACCGCGCTTTTTCCCGCATGCCGGATCCGTACTACCAGCGGCACATCTTCTTCTGCCTCAACGACCGCGACAACGGCGAGAAGTCGTGCGCCCATGATGGCGCGCGTGAAGGCTTCGACCACTGCAAGTCACGCGCGAAGAAGGAAGACCTTCTCGGCCCGGGCAAGATCCGCGTCAACAAGTCGGGCTGCCTCGACCGCTGCTCCGGCGGCCCAGTCGCGGTCGTCTATCCCGAGGGGGTCTGGTACACCTACGTCGACAAGACCGACATCGACGAGATCGTCGACTCGCACCTGAAGCACGGCGAGGTCGTCACGCGGCTGCTGCTGGCGCCCGACGTCGGTCACTAGCGCCGGCAGCGCCATGACCCCGCGAACGGTTCGCGAGCAGATCGCCGGGCCGGCCGGCCGCATCGAGTGCGCGGTCGACCGCCCGGTCGACGTGCCGCTCGGCCTTGCCGTCGTCTGCCACCCGCATCCGCAGGGCGGCGGGACGCTCGACAACAAGGTCGCGCAGACGATCGCGCGCGCCTGCATCGACATCGGCTGGGCGAGCGTGCGCTTCAACTTTCGCGGCGTCGGCGCGTCGGAAGGCGTCTGGGACGACGGCCGCGGCGAGGTCGACGACGCGCTCGCGGTGATCGATGCCTGGCGCCGGCGCGAGGAATTTGCCGGCAAGCCCCTCTTGCTCGGCGGCTTCTCGTTCGGCGGCTGGGTCGCGGTCGAGGCCGCATCGCGCCTCGCCGCCGACTCCAGGCCGCGCCGGATCGTCCTCGTCGGGCCGTCGGTCGAAAAGCAGACCATGCGCGACGTGCCGGCCGACACGGTCGTCGTCCACGGCGAAGAGGACGAGCTCGTCCCACTCGCGGCGGTCTTCGCGTGGGCGCGGCCGCCGCGGCTGCCGGTGATCGTCTTCCCCGGTGTCGGCCATTTCTTCCATGGCCAGATCGCCGCGCTCAAGAACGTCCTCGTCCGTGAACTGCGCGACCTTTCGGCGGTCTGAGCCCGGTTCTCCTCCCCTTTCTTTCCCACCTTGAATCCGTCTCCAATGTCTCTGCTCCGTCCCTTCTCGCGCGCTTTCGCAGCCACCGCCCTCGTCGTCTTCACCGGCATCGCCGCCGCGCAAGCGCTCCAGCCGCCCGAGGTCGCTGCCAAGAGCTACATCGTCCTCGACCTGACGACCCACCAGACACTCGCCGAGCGCAATGCCGACGCCCCAGCCGACCCGGCGTCGCTCACCAAGCTGATGACCGCCTACGTCGCTTTCCAGGCGTTGCGGGACAAGAAGCTGACGCTCGAGCAGACGCTGCCGGTCTCCAGGCTCGCCTGGGCCGAGCGCAAGGGCGGCGGCTCGCTGATGTTCATCGACACGACCATGACGCCCAAGGTCGACGAGCTGCTCAAGGGCGTGATCGTCGAGAGCGGCAACGATGCCTCGGTCGCGCTCGCCGAAGGCGTCGCCGGCAGCGTCGACGTCTTCGTCAACATGATGAATCGTCAGGCCCAGGCGTGGGGGCTGAAGAACACCAGCTTCAAGAACGTCACCGGCCTCACGCAACCGGGCCACACGAGCACGGCGCGCGACATGGCGACGATCGCGGCGCACATCATCAGCGACTTCCCCGAGTACTTCCCGTACTACTCGATGAAGGAATACAAGTACAACAACATCGCGCAGCCGAACCGCAACCTGCTGCTGCGTCGCGATCCGACGGTCGACGGCATGAAGACCGGCTATACCGAGGCCGCCGGCTACTGCCTGCTGGCGACGGCGCAGCGCGAGTTCCCCAACCTCGGCCCCGCCGGCGGCGCCGGCAAGCGCCGGGTCATGACCGTCGTCCTCAACACGACGTCGATGGAGGCGCGCGCCAACGAGAGCCAGAAGCTGCTCAACTGGGGCTTCCAGGCGTTCGACACCGTGCGCCTGTTCGATGACGGCAAGCCGATCGTGACGCCGCAGGTGTGGAAGGGCACGGCCAGCGTCGCCAAGCTCGGCTCAGGCGGCGCCCTCTACGTCAGCGTGCCGAAGGGCGAGGGCGCCAAGCTCCAGACCAGGATCGAGCGCAGCGACCCGCTGATTGCGCCGCTCGCGAAAGGCCAGCGCGTCGGCAAGATCGTCGTCACGACGGCGTCGGGCGCGCCGGTCGCTGATGTGCCGCTGGTAGTCATCGAGCCGGTCGAGCAGAGCGGCATCCTCGGCCGCGCGTGGGACGCGATCCGGCTCTGGATCAAGTGAGCTGATCGGCGACCACAATCACGCCCAAGGCCAGGAGGCGCCATGCAGACCCATCTTCCAGACACGCTCTGCTACCTCAACGGCGAGTACCTGCCACTCGCCGAGGCGAAGGTCTCGGTCCTCGACCGCGGCTTCATCTTCGGCGACGGCATCTACGAGGTCGTCCCGGTCTACGCGAAGAAGCTGTTTCGCTTCGACGAGCACATGGCGCGGCTCGGCCGCAGCCTCGCCAAGCTGCGGATCACCAACCCGCATTCGCGCGATCAGTGGCTCGAGCGCTGCAGGAAGCTCATCGCTGCGCTCGTCGAGCGCAGCGGCGCGACCGACCAGCTCGCCTACCTCCAGGTGACGCGCGGCGTCGCGCTGCGCGACCACGTCATGCCGGTCGGCATCGAGCCGACTGTCTTCATGATGGCGAGCGCGATGAAACCGCCCTCGGGCGAGCAGCGTCACCACGGCGTCGCTTGTATCAGCGCACGCGACTTCCGGTGGGAGCGCGCCGACATCAAGAGCATCTCGCTGCTCGGCAACGTGCTCGCGCGCCAGATGTCGGCCGACCGCGACGCGGTCGAGACGATCATGTTTCGGGCCGGCCACCTCACCGAGGCCTCGGCCTCGAACGTCTGGATCGTCCACGAGGGCGCGCTGCTCGGGGCGCCGAAGAGCGAGCACGTCCTCGAGGGCATTCGCGTCGAGCTGATGAAGGAATTGTGCGAAGAGTCCGGCATCGCCTACAACCTGCGGCCGATCGCCGAGTCGGAGGTGACGGCCGCCGACGAGATCCTGCTCAGCTCGGCGACCAAGGAGATCCTGCCGGTGACGACGCTCGACGGTGACGGCGTCGGCCACGGCGCCCTGCGCGGCAAGCCCGGCCCGGTGTACGGTCGCCTCTACGAGGCCTACCAGCGCGCCAAGCTGACGCAGTCGATCTGAGCGGCCGCTGCGACAGCCCCTTCGCACCCGACCGTCCCGCTTGCCCCCGACCGTTTCGACCCCAACTGCCGCCGATGGACACGCCGATGCGAGAGATCCCCGCCGAGCAGTCGCTGATCGAGTATCCGTGCCGCTTTCCGATCAAGGTCATGGGCGTGAACGCCGACGGCTTCGTTCACGCCGTGACCGAGATCGCGCGCCGCTTCGATCCGGGCTTCGATGCCGCCGCGATCGAGCTCAGGCCGAGCAGCGGCGCGAAGTACCTCGGCGTGACGATCACCGTCAACGCGACCAGCCGGGCGCAGCTCGACGAGCTCTACCGGACGCTGTCGACGCACCCGATGGTCAAGGTCGTGCTCTGAGACAGGGCGCGGCGGCGACGGGCCGATGATCGTCAAGGTGCTGGGCCCGGTCGCCTACGACCTCGCGTTCGATGCGATGCGCTCCTTTACCGCAGCGCGCGACGAGCGCACACCGGACGAAGTCTGGCTCTGCGAGCATCCGCCGGTCTTCACGCAGGGCATCGCCGGCAAGGACGAACATGTCCTCGACGCCGGCGCCATCGACGTCGTCCGCACTGACCGCGGCGGCCAGGTGACCTATCACGGGCCGGGCCAGGTCGTCGCCTATCCACTGGTCGACCTGCGCCGGCTTCGCATCTACGTCAAGGAATACGTCTTTCGTCTCGAGCAGGCGCTCCTGAAGACGCTCGAGACGTTCGCTGTCACCGGCCATCGCGTCCGCGGCGAGCCCGGCGTCTACGTGCGCCTCGACGCGCCGTCGGGGCATGCGGTGCTGGCGCCAGCCAGCGGCGCCGACCGGTTCGCAGGGCTCGGCAAGATCGCCGCCATCGGCGTCAAGATCAGCCGGCACTGCGCGTACCACGGGGTCGCGCTCAACGTCGCGATGGACCTGGCGCCGTTCAGGCGCATCCATCCGTGCGGTCATGCCGGGCTGAAAACGATCGACCTTTCTACAATCGGCGTTCGCGCCCCGTGGGACGAGGTCGCGAACACGCTCGGCGCCAAGCTCGCCGCAATCCTGAGCCCCCGATGACCACCCCGGCCCGCTACGACGCGACGCAGAAGCAGAAGGCCGAGGCCAAGACCTCGCGCATCCCGATCCGCGTCGTCGCCGCCGGCGAAACGCTGAAGAAGCCCGACTGGATCCGCGTCAAGGCCGGCTCGCCGGGATCGCGCTTCTTCGAGATCAAGCAGATCCTGCGCGAGCATCGGCTGCACACGGTGTGCGAGGAGGCGTCGTGCCCGAACATCGGAGAATGCTTCGGCAACGGCACCGCGACGTTCATGATCATGGGCGACAAGTGCACCCGGCGCTGCCCGTTCTGCGACGTCGGCCATGGCCGCCCCGATCCGCTCGACGCCGATGAGCCGATCCATCTCGCGAAGACGATCGCGGCGCTGAAGCTGAAGTACGTCGTCATCACGAGCGTCGACCGCGACGACCTGCGCGACGGCGGCGCCGGCCACTTTGTCGCCTGCATCGAGAAGACGCGCGAGCTCTCGCCGGAGACGCGGATCGAGATCCTGACGCCCGACTTTCGCGGCCGCATGGACCGCGCGCTCGAGATCCTCAAGGCGGCGCCGCCCGACGTCATGAACCACAACCTCGAGACCGCGCCACGCCTCTACAAGGAGGCGCGCCCCGGCTCGGACTACGCCTATTCGCTCAACCTGCTGAAGCGGTTCAAGGAGTTCGCGCCCGGCGTGCCGACCAAGAGCGGCATCATGGTCGGCCTCGGCGAGACCGACGACGAGATCCTGCAGGTGATGCGCGACATGCGCGCCCATGGCATCGACATGCTGACGATCGGCCAGTACCTCGCGCCGAGTGCGCACCACCTGCCGGTGCGACGCTACGTCCACCCCGATACCTTCCTCATGTTCGAGCGCGAGGCCGAGGCGATGGGATTCAGCCACGCCGCCGTCGGCGCGCTCGTGCGTTCGAGCTACCACGCGGACCAGCAAGCGCATGCCGCGGGCGTCGGCGCGTAGTCGCGCGTGAGCGCCGTCCCGGCGCCAGCCGAGCCGCTGCTCGCGTGCGGCAACTGCCGCCAGCCGATGCAGCGCCTTGCGCTGGCCGGCCACTACAACCAGCGCGTCGATCTCGACCTCTGCCGCAACTGCGACCTGGTCTGGTTCGACGGCACCGAGAGCGCCCAGCTCGGCGGCCCGGCGCTGCTCGAGCTGATCGGTGCGATGGTGGCGGCGCGCGCGCTGCCGCACGAGATGCTGCGCGCCGACGCACGCTGCCCGCGCTGCGATGGCGCGCTCGAGCTCGTCCACAACCTCTCGCGCTGGGGCCAGTCGTCGCAACTGCAATGCCGACGGCGTCACGGTGCCTACCAGTCGTTCGGCCAGTTCCTGCAGGAAAAGGGCTTGCTGCGGCCGATGTCGCTCGTCGACCGCGCCAGGCTGCTGCGCGACCACGGCCGGATCGAATGCGTCAATTGCGGCGGCCAGATCGGCAAGGACGACGAGCTCTGCCCATGGTGCCGCTCGATCCCGAGCCTGCTCGACGTTGCCCGTCTCGCCCACGCGCTCGATCCGCTCGACACGATCGAGCCGCCCGCCGTTTATCGCGCCGCCGAGCATCAGGGCGCGCTGCACTGCGCCGCTTGTGGTGCGGCGCTGCCGCCGGGCGAATCGATGCGCTGCCCCCAGTGCGGGGCGACGCTCGCGATCACGAGCCTGGCCGACGCCTATGCCCAGGTCGAGGCGCTCGCGCCGGCGCTGCGCGCCGCTGCCGAGCGGCCATCCCCGGGGGTCGTCAAGCGCAGGCTCGATTCGCTCGAAGCCGACCTGCCGCGCCGGCGCGAATGGGCGGCAGCGATGCAGGCCGAGGCCGACGCGCAGCGCGGCAGCCGCGCGGCCCCGGAGGTCGACTGGGGTTCGCTCCTGAGCCGCGGAACGAACCCGGTGCGCGCCGTGCTGATCGCGCTCGCGATCTGGTTCGTGTGGCACTACTGGCGGTGACCGCAGCGCGCAGCGACCCAGGCGCAGCGCCGGCGCTGGCCGGCACGCTCTGCGCGCTCGCCGCGATCGCGCTGTGGGCAACGCTGGCGTCGCTCGGCGTCGCGCTTGCGCAGGTGCCGCCGTTCCTGCTCACCGGGCTCGCGCTCGTGATCGGCAGCGTGCCGTCGTGGCCGCTCGCGCAGCGCTGGCGAGTTCCCGGGCCGACCTTGCTGCTCGGCATCTACGGCCTGTTCGGCTTCCACTTCCTGCTCTTCGTCGCCCTGCGCAGCGCACCGCCGCTCGAAGCGAACCTCGTCAACTATCTCTGGCCGCTGCTGATCGTCGTCCTGGCGCCGCTGTTGCTGCCCGGAATGCGGCTGCGGCCGGTGCACGTGATCGCTGCGCTCGCGGGGTTCGCGGGCGCGGCGCTCGCGATCGTCGGTGGCAGCCGCCTTGCCGGCGAGCTGTCGTGGGGCTACCTCGCTGCTGCTGGATCGGCGTTCGTTTGGGCGACGTATTCGCTCGGGACGCGGCGCGTCGCCCGCTTTCCGACCGCGGCGATCGGCCTGTTCGGCCTCGTCTCCGGGTTGCTCGCGCTGGCTTGCCACGCGCTGCTCGAGCCGGCGGTGACGCTCGCGACACGCGACTGGCTGCTGATCGTCGTCGTCGGCCTCGGTCCGCTCGGCGCGGCGTTCTTCTTCTGGGATGCGGCGCTGAAGCGCAGCGACCCGCGCCGGATCGGCCTGCTCAGCTACCTGACGCCGCTTGCATCGACGCTGCTGCTCGCGGCGACCACCGGGCGACCGCTGTCGGCCTGGCTCGTCGCCGCGGCGCTGCTCATCGTCGGCGCGGCTGCGGTCGGCCTCAGAATGCGCTGAACGCGGCGGCAGACAGCGCCGCAGGGAGCCTTGATGGAGCGTCGACACGTTTGCGCCGGTCTCGCCGGTTCTGCGCTCGGGATGCGCGCGGCCCGCGCCGCCGAGCCGAGCAACGCCGACGCTGCCGCGGGCATCCGAGCCGCGCTCGACCGCGGTGCCGTCGCCGCGGTCGGCTTGCTCGGCCGCCCGGACGGCTTTCTCGGCAATCCGAAGGTGCGCATCCCGCTGCCCGGCTCTCTCCAGGATGCCGCCAAGATGCTGCGCTTCACCGGCGAGCAGAAGCGCGTCGACGATCTCGTGACGGCGATGAATCGCGCCGCCGAGGCGGCGGTGCCGGAAGCGAAGAACCTGCTCGTCGAGGCGGTGAAGTCAATCAGCGTCGGTGATGCGCGTAGCATCATCAGTGGCGGCGACGACTCGGTGACGCGTTTCTTCGCCGACAAGACGCGGGCGCCGCTGACCGAACGGTTCCTGCCGATCGTCAAGCGCCAGACCGAACGGGTCGATCTTGCGGCGCGCTTCAACTCCGTCGCCGGTCAGGCGGCCGGCCTCGGCCTCGTCAAGGGCGACGACGCCAACATCGAGCACTACGTGACGGGAAAGGCGCTCGACGGCCTCTACCTGATGATCGGCGAGGAGGAGAAGAAGATCCGCAGCGATCCGGTCGGCACTGGCAGCGAGATCCTCGCCAAGGTCTTCGGCGGCCGCTGACTCCGGCCGATCGGCCAGGCGCGTCGCTACAGACCGCGCGAGAGCTCGAACATCAGCGCCGCCGGCAGCGAGCTGGCGACGACGTCGCGACCGATCCGCGCCATCTGCGCGCCGTTGGTCCCGGACATCTCGAACGTCGCGCCCTGCTCGAGGATCTCGATGAAGACGAAGTCGGGCACCTCGCCGAGGATCTCGTCGCGGAAGTTGCTGAAGCGGCTGCCCTTCAGGATCGAGTCGACGATGATCGCGTGCGGCAGGCCTTCGCGGCAAAAGCTCGCCGCTTCCTCGACCGAGGCGACGAAGTCGACCAGCATGCTCATGTTGCGTAGCGCATCGCGGATCAGCACCCGCACCTCGCGGCGCGACGCGACGACGAGGACGTGGCTGCCGGCGAGCGCCTTCGAGTTGGTCGACTGGGCGCCGGCGTCGTCGATCTCGGTGGCCGAAAGGCCGGCCATCTCCTCGCCGGCGGTCTTCGGAAACTCGAGGACGAGCGTCGTCGTGCCGGCAACGTCCTTCCGCTCCACGACGAGCCCCATCGTCCACGCGGTCTGCTCGATCAGCCGCCACGTCAGCGAATCGAGGCGCGGCGATGCCTCGGTGGTCACGCTCTCGTCGATCTGATCAGCGGGGCGGTTCGCGAACTTGCAGGTCAGTCGCGCGTGCACCGGCCAGGTCTTGAAGTCGACGGCGAAGGCGATGTGGGCGTGCGCGTTCGCCAGCGCCCAGTCGAGCGTCGCGTTGAGCAGGCTGAAGAGGAGCGACCCGTCGACGATGATCCGCGCCGACTTCATCTCGTGCTTGAGTGCGATGCCGCGCGCCTGCGTCTCGCGCGTGCGAAGAGCCAGCACGCTCTTCAGGACTTCCTCGAGCTGCAGGACTTCATGCGACTGCTTGACCTTGCCGGTGGCAAAGCGCGTCAACTGCTGGCCGATCATCCCGGCATGGCGCGCGCGCTCGACCTCGTCGCGCAGCGCGCGCAGGCCGGCGCGGTCGATCTTGCCGGTCGCCGTGAGGACGTGGATTCGCTCGAGCGCGGCCGTCAGCGGCTCGGCGATCTCGACCCCGACCTGGGAGACGAGCTCGTGCCAGCGCCGGTCCTCGTTCGGATCGAGTGGATCGGAAGGGTCGCCGCGATGCGCCTCGGCCGCGCTGCGTTTGCCGTTGGACATGAACAGTTTTCTCGAAAAGACCGTTGCCAAGCGGCGGCCGGACGGGAGTCGTGGGCGTCCGCCGATCCTGGCGGAGGGGGCACCGCCATGACGGTGTGTCGCAGCGTCTCTCTCCTATGCGCTGCGAGACCTGGGAGTGTCGACGGCGCCTCGCGTCGCCGCCAGAGGCGCGTCGGGCCGGCTGGCCAGACGGCCTCACAAAGTCGCCGAATGTGACAATTTGTTCACTGATTTCGCGCCTCAGGGCCGGGCGAGACCCGATTCAGACGGCGCCGGTATGGCGCAAGGCGGCGATCGCGTCGCCGTCGAGGCCCAGCTCGGCAAGGACATCCTCGGTGTCAGCGCCGAGCAGTGGCGGCGCACGGCGGTAGCGCACCGGCGTCGCGGCGAGCTTGATCGGGCTGGCGACGACGCGAACGGCGCCGGCGAGGGGGTGGGCGAGCTCGACCGTCATCCCGCGTTCCTGCACCTGGGGGTCGGCGAAGACCTCGGCGAGATCGTTGATCGGGCCGGCCGGCACCTTGGCGGTCTCGAGATCGGCGAGCCAGGCGGCGCGCGGACGCTCCTTCAGTCGCGCGACGAGGAGCGGGATCAAGGTGCCGCGGTTGCGCACGCGATCGGCGTTGCGGGCGAAGCGGGGGTCGGATGCGAGCTCGCTGCAGCCGGCGACGGCGCAGAAGCGCGCGAACTGGCCGTCGTTGCCGACGGCGAGGATGAGGTGGCCGTCAGCGACCTCGAACACCTGGTAGGGGACGACGTTCTGATGCGCGTTGCCGGCGCGCTGCGGCGCAGTGCCGCTCGCGAGGTAGCCGGCGCCGAGATTGGCGAGCATCGCGACCTGCGTGTCGAGCAGCGCCATGTCGATCGCCTGGCCCTGACCGGTGCGGTCGCGGTGGCGCAGTGCGGCAAGGATGGCAACCGTCGCGTACATGCCAGTGAAGAGGTCGGCGACCGCGACGCCGACCTTTTGCGGGCCGCCGCCGGGGGCGTCGTCGGCGATGTCGGTGCGCGACGGGCCGGTCACGCTCATCAGGCCGCCCAAGCCCTGGATCGCGTAGTCGTAACCGGCGCGCTCGCGGTACGGTCCGGTCTGGCCGAAGCCCGTGATCGAGCAGTAGACCAGTCGAGGGTTGCGCGCCAACAGACTGGTGGCATCAAGGCCGCGCCGCGCGAGATCGCCAACCTTGAAGTTTTCAACCAGCACGTCGGCGCGATCGGCGAGAGTGCGCACCAGCTCCGTGCCTTCCGGTGTCGCCAGGTCGATCGTCACCGATCGCTTGTTGCGGTTGGTGCCGAGGTAGTACGCCGCCTCGGCGGTCTCATGACCTTCGCCGTCGCGCAGGAACGGCGGACCCCAGCCGCGGGTGTCGTCGCCGCCGGGCGCGCCCGGTCGCGAAGGCTTCTCGACCTTGATGACGTCGGCGCCGAGGTCGGCCAGCACCTGTGTGCACCACGGGCCGGCGAGCACCCGCGAAAGGTCGAGGACGCGGACACCTTCGAGGGACATCGGCGCCGGCGCGACATCGGTCATGGCGGCAATTGTCTGCGAGTCGGGATAATCGCCAGATGCACCTCCAGCGCGCGCGGCCCAGGACCGTCGTGGTCATGGCGTTGGCTCTTGGCGTCGCCGCTTGTGCGCCCGCGCTCGATTGGCGCGAGGCCCGGCCCGAGAGCAGCGGCGTGGTGCTGATGTTTCCGTGCCGACCCCAGGATCATGAGCGCAACGTCGCCCTCGCCGGCGCGGTGGTGCCGATGCGACTGCATTCGTGCAGCGCCGGCGGCGCCAATTTCGCGCTGGCGACGCTCGAGACTGGGGATCCCGCCCGGGTAACGCCGGAGCTCGCGGCATTGCGTGGGCAGTTGCTGGACAACCTGGCCGGGACAGCGACTGAGCAGCATCCCCTGACGCTTGCCGGCTCGACTCCCAATCCGCAGAGCGCTCGCGTCCGCATCGTCGGCAAGCGCCCCGACGGCAGCCCTGTCGTCGCCGATGCCGCCTTCTTCGTTAGAGGTCTGACGCTGTACCAGGCGACCGTCCTCGGCAGCAATGGCGCGCCCGGCGACACCGCCGTCGGCACCTTCTTCGACGCCATCAGGTTGCTTTGAGCTGGCCCCCACGCACGTCACCTCGCAATGCCCGGCCTCATGATCCTCGCCCACGCGCCGCTCGCCTCGGCGCTGAAGGCCGTCGCCGAGCATGCGTTCCCGGACTGCGCCGGCCAGGTCAAGGCGCTCGACGTATTGCCGGCGATGCCGGTCGAGGAGGCCGAGGCGCTCGGCCGCGCGTTGCTCGAACAGATCGCCGCTCCCGATGTCTTGATCTTCACCGATGTGTTCGGCGCGACGCCGTGCAACATCGCCCAGCGACTCGCCGACGGCGTCCATGTCAGGGTCGTCACCGGCGTCAACGTGCCGATGCTTTGGCGAACCTTGTGCTACCCCAACGAGTCTCTCGAATCCCTGGTCGCGCGGGCTCTGGCCGGCGCTACCCAGGGCGTCATGCAGGTCGCGACGGCGCGGCCGCAACTTCAGACCCTCAGAGCTCGCGGCGATGGTGAAGGCGACCGTCAGGATCAATAACAAGCTCGGTCTGCACGCTCGCGCGTCGGCCAAGCTCAGCAAGCTCGCTGGCAGCTTTCGCAGCGAAGTCTCGCTCAGCCGCAACGGCCGGTGCGTGAACGCCAAGAGCATCATGGGCGTGATGATGCTGGCCGCGGGATTGGGCAGCGAAGTCGAGATCGAGACCGAAGGCGAGGACGAAATCGTGGCGATGACGGCGCTGCGCGCGCTGATCGACGACAGGTTCGGCGAAGGCGAGTAGGGCGCGCTGATGGCGTCCGCGACGCCCGGTTCGGCAGCGAGGCGGCGAGCGGGCGCGCATTGTGCGCTAGCGACGTTCGCGGTCACGCGGCGCTGCTACGATCGATTCCATGAGTTTCCAGCTCTTCGGCCTGCCGGTGTCGCGTGGAATCGCGATCGGTCGTGCCGTGCTGGTCGCCTCGAGCCGCCTCGACGTTGCCCACTACTACGTCGCGGCCGAGGACGTCGACGCCGAGATCGAGCGCTTGCGCAGCGCGCGCAACGCCGTCGCCCGCGAGCTCGGCGTGATGAAACGCGACCTGCCCGCGGAGGCCCCGGCGGAGTTGTCGGCGCTGCTCGATGTCCACCTCATGCTGCTTCACGACGAAACGCTCACTGGTGCGTCGAAGCAATGGATCCGCGAGCGTCACTACAACGCCGAGTGGGCGCTCTCTGCGCAACTCGAGGTGTTAGCGCGCCAGTTCGACGAGATGGAGGACGAATACCTGCGCGAGCGCAAGGCCGACCTCGAGCAGGTCGTCGAAAGGCTGCTCGGCGTCCTCGCCCGCGGCGCAGATGGCGGGTCGCCGCTCGCGAGCCACGCGATCGCCCCCGAGCAAAGCGGCGACGACCCGCTGGTGCTCGTCGCAGCCGACATCTCGCCCGCCGACATGCTGCAGTTCAAGGGCGGCGTCTTCCTCGGCTTCGTCACCGACGTCGGCGGCAAGACCTCGCACACCGCGATCGTTGCCCGCAGCATGGACATCCCTGCGGTGGTCGGCGCACGCGAGGCGAGCCGACTGATCCGCCAGGACGATTGGGTCGTGATCGACGGCGACGCCGGCGTCGTTCTGGTCGATCCGACGCTGACGGTGATCGAGGAGTACCGCACGCTCAAGCGCAAGCGCGAGGCCGGGCGTGCCCGCTTGACGCGGCTACGCCACCTACCGGCCGTGACCCGTGACGGCGAGCGCGTCGAACTGCTTGCGAACATCGAGCAGCCGGGCGATGCCGCCGGGGCACTCGCGGCGGGAGCGATCGGGGTCGGCCTCTTCCGCAGCGAGTTTCTGTTCATGAATCGCGCCGGCGAGTTGCCGGGCGAGGACGAGCAGTACGAGGCTTACCGCACCGCGGTGCAGGCGATGCGCGGCCGGCCGGTGACGATCCGTACCGTCGACATCGGCGCCGACAAGGAGCTCGACCGCATGTCCGCGAACGAGCTTCGCCACGAGCACGCGCTCAACCCCGCACTCGGCCTGCGCGCGATCCGCTGGAGCCTGTCGGAGCCGGCGATGTTTCGCCAGCAACTGCGCGCGATCCTGCGGGCGGCCGCGCACGGCCGGGTGCGCATCCTGCTGCCGATGGTCGCCCAGCTGAGCGAGGTGCGCCAGACGATCGACGCCCTGGCGCGCGCGCGCCAGCAACTTGACGACGCCGGGCGCACCTATGGGCCGGTCGAGCTCGGCGCGATGGTCGAGGTGCCGGCGGCGGCGCTCGTCCTGCCGGCGTTCCTGCGCCATTTCGACTTTGTCTCGATCGGCACCAACGACCTGATCCAGTACACGCTGGCGATCGATCGCGCCGACGAAGCGGTCGCCCACCTCTACGATCCCTGGCACCCCGCAGTGCTGCAACTCGTCGCGCAAACGGTCGCGTGCGCGACTCGGATGTGCAAGGACGTCAGCGTCTGCGGAGAGATGGCCGGCGACCCCGCCTTCACCGAGATTCTGCTCGGCATGGGTCTCAGAAGCTTCTCGATGCATCCATCTCAGATCCTGACCATCAAGGAGCGCGTGCTCGGCACCGACGCAAGCCGCTGGGCCGGCGCGCTCGAACAGATCCTGCACGCCGACGATCCGGAGCGCGAAGTCGCCGCCGTGGCCGCAGAGATCGCAGCCCCGCGCGGTGGCCCGCTTGTGGCGGCGGCCAACGCGCTGTAGCCTCTGTCGTCAGCGCGTCGGAGCAACGTTAGAGAAGAGGCGTCTCGGTCCCCGCTCCCGTGTTTGCCAGGCTGGTCCGGCTTGACACGGCTTCTCGAAACGTGCAAGAATCGCGGTCTTCGCTGATCGCAACTTCCGAGTCACTTCGGGGTCTGCCGAGACAGCCGCCGCAAGGCCCGCTCTTTAAAAACTGACAGCCGATAAGTGTGGGCGTTCGAGGACGAGTGCCTTGGGTCGCAGGACCCGAGGTCGCAGGACCTCAACGCTCATGAAGTGAAGTTCACTTCAATTCATTGAGCAACATTCAAGATCGAACTGAAGAGTTTGATCCTGGCTCAGATTGAACGCTGGCGGCATGCCTTACACATGCAAGTCGAACGGCAGCACGGGAGCAATCCTGGTGGCGAGTGGCGAACGGGTGAGTAATACATCGGAACGTGCCCAGTAGTGGGGGATAACCCGGCGAAAGCCGGACTAATACCGCATACGACCTACGGGTGAAAGCGGGGGATCGCAAGACCTCGCGCTATTGGAGCGGCCGATGGCAGATTAGCTTGTTGGTGGGGTAAAGGCCCACCAAGGCGACGATCTGTAGCTGGTCTGAGAGGACGACCAGCCACACTGGGACTGAGACACGGCCCAGACTCCTACGGGAGGCAGCAGTGGGGAATTTTGGACAATGGGCGCAAGCCTGATCCAGCCATGCCGCGTG
>DATAYY010000096.1:0-13169 GCA_036272325.1 Caldimonas sp.
GTGGTCGATGGGCTACCGCTACGCGTTCTGGAAGTTCCTGGCCGACCTGCGCGACGCCAACGAGCGTGCCGAGCAGCTGCTCGCGATGGTCCGGCTCGAGAGGAAGCGCGACACACTGGCGATGAACCTGACCTACGCCGAGCAGCGCGCGCTCGAGATCGGCATCACGATCGCCGGCGGCGCCGACGTGATCCTCCTCGACGAGCCGACCGCCGGCATGAGCAAGAGCGAGACGGCGCGCTTCATCGAGCTGATCCGCGAGGTCACGGTCGGCAAGACGCTGCTCACGGTCGAGCACGACATGGGGGTCGTGTTCGGCCTCGCCGACAAGATCGCGGTGCTCGTCTACGGCGAAGTCATCGCCTACGACGTTCCCGACGCCGTGCGCGCCAATGCGCGCGTGCAGGAAGCCTATCTCGGCTCGGTCCATGCCGAGTCGGCGGGCGCGCACTGAGGCCGGGTCGACCATGCTGCAGCTCGCCAACCTGCACGCCTACTACGGCAAGAGCCACATCCTGCACGGCGTCGACCTGCAGGTCGGCGAGGGCGAGATCGTGAGCCTGCTCGGCCGGAACGGCTCGGGCCGCTCGACAACGGTCAAGGCGATCATGGGCCTCGTCCACGGCGAAGGATCGATCCGCCTGCGCGACCAGGAAATCCTCGGCCATCGCACATTCGACATCGCGCACCGCGGCGTCGGCTACGTGCCCGAGAACCGCGACATCTTTCCCAAGCTCACCGTGCATCAGAACCTTCAGCTCGGCGAAAAACGCGCGAACAAGAAGCCGCGCTGGAGCTACGCCGACATGTATCGCATGTTCCCGCGCCTGAAGGATCGCGAGCACACCGAGGCCGGGGTGCTCTCGGGCGGCGAGCAGCAGATGCTGACGCTTTGCCGGACCTTGATGGGCGACCCAGACCTGATCATGATCGACGAGCCCACCGAAGGGCTCGCGCCCAAGATCGTCGAGCTCGTCGCCGAGTATCTGAACACGCTGAAGAGCCGTGGCGTCTCGGTGCTGCTGGTCGAGCAGAAGCTGACGATCGCGCTGCAGATCTCGCAGCGCTGCTACGTGATGGGCCACGGCTCGATCGTCTTCGAGGGAACGCCGGCGGCGCTGCTTGCCGCCAGCGAGATCCGCAAGGAGTGGCTCGAGGTCTGACCTTCGGCCCGGGGCGGCGAGAAGCCCACGCTGTCGTCCGTGGGACAGCGCCCGCCAGGGGCGAACACCTAGAATTGCACGAACGTTCTTTTCTGCCCGCCGCGGTCGTCGGCGGACGCTTCGCGAGGACTTTTCATGAGCGCCAACTACGAGCTGCGCGGCGATGTCGCCGTCATCACGCTGGACAACCCGCCTGTCAACGGCCTCGGCTACGACACCCGGCGCGGCATCATCGACGGCCTCGACCGCGCGCTCGCCGACGCCAAGGTGAAGGCGATCGTCGTCACCGGTGCCGGCAAGGCGTTCTCGGGGGGCGCCGACATTCGCGAGTTCGGCTCGCCCAAGGCGATCGCCGAGCCGAACCTGCTCTCGCTGATCGCCGCCTTCGAGGCGAGCCCGAAGCCGATCGTCGCCGCGATCCACAGCGTCGCGATGGGCGGCGGCCTCGAGCTCGCGCTCGGCTGTCACTACCGCGTCGCCCAGTCGGGCGCGCAGATCGCGCTGCCGGAAGTGAAGATCGGCCTGATTCCGGGCGCCGGCGGAACGCAGCGGCTGCCGCGCGTGCTCGGCGTCGAGACCGCACTCAACATGATCGTCAGCGGCGAGCCGGTGAAGAGCGAAGTGCTCGCCAAGCTGCCCGGGCAAAAGTTGCTCGACAAGATCGTCGAAGGCGATGTCGTCGACGCCGCGGTCACGTACGCGCGCGAGAAGGCCGACGTGCGGCCGCTGCCGATCGTTCGCGAGATCAAGGTCTCGTACCCGAACGCCGATGCCTACTTCCAGTTCGCGCGCAACACCGTCGGCGCGATGTCGAAGAACTTTCCGGCGCCGCTCAAGTGCGTCGACGCCGTCGCCGCGTCGGTGAAGATGAAGTTCGACGACGGCATGAAGCTCGAGCGCGAGATCTTCATGGCGCTGATGCTGACGCCGGAGTCGCGCGCGCTGCGGCACGCGTTCATCGCCGAGCGAGCGACGACGAAGATCCCCGACGTTCCCGCCGACACGCCGACCCGGCCGATCAGGAAAGTCGCCGTCATCGGTGCCGGCACGATGGGCGGCGGCATCGCGATGAATTTCCTCAACGCCGGCGTTCCGGTCGTCATGCTCGAGATGAAGCAGGAGGCGCTCGACAAGGGCACCGGGATCATGCGCAAGAACTATGAGGCGCAGGTCAAGAAGGGCAAGCTCAAGCAGGACAAGCTCGACGAGCGCATGGGGTTGCTCTCGACGACGCTCAAGTACGACGGCCTCAAGGACGCCGACCTCGTCATCGAGGCGGTATTCGAGGACATGGCCGTCAAGGAGCAGGTCTTCAAGACGCTCGACGAGGTGATGAAGCCGGGCGCGATCCTGGCGTCGAACACGTCGACGCTCGATCTCAACAAGATCGCCGCGTTCACGAAGCGGCCCGAAGACGTGATCGGGATGCACTTCTTCAGCCCGGCCAACGTCATGAAGCTGCTCGAGGTCGTGCGCGGCGCGAAGACGGCGAAGGACGTCCTCGCGACCGTGATGCAGCTCGGCAAGAAGATCAGGAAGACGTGCGTCGTCTCGGGCGTCACCGATGGCTTCATCGGCAACCGCATGATCGAGCAGTACTCGCGCCAGGCCGGCTTCCTGCTCGAGGAAGGTGCGACACCGCAGCAGGTCGACAAGGCGATGGAGAAGTTCGGCATGGCGATGGGGCCGTTCCGGATGGGCGACCTCGCCGGCAACGACGTCGGCTGGTACATCCGCAAGCGCCGCTACGTCGAGAAGCCCGAGATCCGCTACTCGAAGACCGCCGACCTGCTGTGCGAGTTGGGGCGCTTCGGCCAGAAGACGGGCGCCGGCTGGTACGACTACCAGCCCGGCAAGCGCGACGCGATCCCGAGCAAGATTGTCACCGACATGATCGAGAAGCACCGCGCCGAGCTCGGCATCACAGCGAGGAAAATCAGCGACGAGGAAATCGTCCAGCGCCTCGTCTACGCGCTCGTCAACGAGGGCGCGAAGATCGTCGATGAGGGCATCGCCATGCGGGCGAGCGACATCGACATGGTCTACCTCACCGGCTACGGCTTTCCGCTCCACCGCGGCGGGCCGATGCACTATGCCGACCAGCAGGGCCTGTTCAACGTCGTCCAGTCGATGAAGCGCTTCGCCGCCAATCCGCACGACGACCAGAAGTTCTGGCAACCGGCGCCGCTGCTCGCCAGGCTCGCCGCCGAAGGAAAGACATTCAGCTGACCGTTCGACGCGGCTGACCATGCGCAAGTGGCTTGCGGCTCTCGGGCTCGTCGTCGTGGCGATCGCCATCGCGGTCGGCGCGAAGACGGCGCTGACGCCGTCGCGGCAGCTGGCGGTCGCGCCGGCGTCGCCGGTCGCGGTCCATGCGGCCACGGCGAGCGCTCGGCTCGCCGCTGCGGTGCGCTTCAAGACGATCGCATCGCCGACCGACGTCGATGCGAACTCGGCCGAGTTTCTCGGCTTGCAGGCGCATCTGCAGGCGAGCTTCCCGAAGGCGCACGCCGCGCTCAAGCGCGAGGTGATCGGCAAGTACGGCCTGCTCTACACCTGGCCTGGCAGCGATCCGCAGGCGGCGCCGATTGCGCTGATGGCGCACCAGGACGTCGTTCCGATCGCGCCCGGAACCGAAACCGACTGGGAGGTCGCGCCGTTCGCCGGCGCGCAGAAGGACGGCTTCGTCTGGGGCCGCGGTGCCTGGGACGACAAGGGCAACCTGATGTCGATCCTCGAAGCGGTCGAGCTGCGCGTCGCCTCCGGCTTCCAGCCGCGCCAGACGATCTACCTCGTCTTCGGCCAGGACGAGGAGCTCGGCGGCGAGCGCGGCGCGTCGCAGATCGCGAAGCTGCTGAAGGAGCGCGGCGTGCGGCTGCGCTGGGTGATCGACGAAGGCATGCTGATCACGGAGGACGCATTCCCCGGGCTGGCCAAGCCGGCCGCGCTGGTCGGCGTCGCTGAGAAGGGATTTCTGACATTGCAGCTGACCGCGAACGCCACGCCCGGACATTCCTCGATGCCGACGGCACACGCCGGAAGCTCGGCGATCGGCATGCTGAGCGGAGCGCTGGCCAGGCTCGAGACGCAACAGATGCCGTTCGCGCTGGCCGGCGTCGCGCGCGAGACCTTCGACACGCTCGCCCCGGAGATGGGCGGCGTCAATCGCGTCCTGCTCTCGAACCTCTGGTTGTTCGGGCCGATCGTCGAGTCGCAGCTGAAGAATTCGCCGAGCGCGAACGCGTCGTTCCGGACGACGACGGCCCTGACCGTCGTCAACGCCGGCCAGGCCGACAACGTCCTGCCGGGGCGCGCGACCGCGCTGGTCAACTTTCGCCTCCTGCCGGGGGACACGATCGCGGCGGTGACCGATCACGTGGTCCGCACCGTCGCCAATCCGAACATCAAGATCGAACCCACCTCAGTGTCATCGGAAGCGTCGCGCGTCGCCGCCACCGACGGCGCCGGCTACCGCGCGATCGCGCGCACGATGGCCGAGCTTCACCCCGACATTGTTGTCGCGCCCGGTCTGATGATCGGCGGGACAGACTCGCGGCATCTCGGCACCATCGCCGACAATGTCTACAGGTTCTCGCCGATGCGCGCCCGCCTCGAGGACCTCAAGCGCTTCCACGGCACCAACGAGCGCATCTCGATCGCCAACTACGTCGAGCTGATCCAGTTCTACCACCAGCTGATCGGCAACGCGTCGTCGGCCGACACTTCGCAAGACAGGAGCATTCCATGACCAGCGCCGTCATCGTTTCCACCGCCCGCACGCCGCTCGCCAAGAGCTGGAAGGGTGCCTTCAACATGACCCACGGCGCGACGCTCGGCGGCCACGCGGTCAAGGCCGCGGTCGAGCGCGCCGGCATCGACGCCGCCGAAGTCGACGACGTCATCATGGGCTGCGCGACTCCCGAGGGCGCGACCGGCAGCAACATCGCGCGCCAGATCGCGTTGCGCGCGGGCCTGCCGATCACGACCAGCGGCATGACCGTGAACCGCTTCTGCTCGAGCGGCCTGCAGACGATCGCGATGGCGGCGCAACGCGTCATCGCCGGCGAGAACGACATCGTCGTCGCCGGCGGCGTCGAGTCGATCTCTTGCGTGCAGAACGAGGCCAACAAGCACATGATCGCCGACCCCTGGCTGGTCGAGCACAAGCCGACGATCTACTGGAACATGCTGCAGACCGCCGAGCAGGTCGCCAAGCGCTACAACATCCCGCGCCAGCGGATGGACGAGTACGGCGCCGCGAGTCAGCAGAAGGCGACCGCGGCGAAGGAGGCAGGCCGCTTCGACGCCGAGATGATCCCGGTGACGACGATCGCCGGGGTCGCCGACGCGGTGCTGGGCTTGCGCTCGAAGGAGGTCACCGTCAGCGCCGACGAGGGCATCCGGCCCGGAACGACTTACGACGGCATCAAGGACATCAAGCCGGCGATCCCCGGCGGCGTGATCTCGGCCGGCAACGCGAGCCAGTTCAGCGATGGCGCCGGCGCCGTCGTCGTCATGAACGAGGAGCTCGCGAGCAAGCGCGGCCTGAAGCCGCTCGGCCGCTTCCTCGGCTTCGCCGTCGCCGGCTGCGAGCCCGACGAGATGGGCATCGGCCCGGTGTTCGCGGTGCCGAAGGTGCTGAAGCGCCTCGGCCTGAAGGTCGATGACATCGATCTCTGGGAGCTCAACGAGGCGTTCGCGGTGCAGGTGCTCTACTGCGCCGACAAGCTCGGCATCCCGATGGACAAGCTCAACGTCGACGGCGGCGCGATTGCGGTCGGCCATCCGTACGGCGTCAGCGGGCAGCGTCTGACGGGGCATGCACTGATCGAGGGCAAGCGCCGCGGCGCCAAGCGCGTCGTCGTCACGATGTGCATCGGCGGTGGCATGGGCGCCGCAGGCGTGTTCGAAGTGCTCTGAAGCTTCGCGCGAGCCGGCGGGCGCGGTTCGCGCCGGCGGCCCGCGCCCGAGAGCGATCGCCATGAGCTACCGCCGGAGCGTCGACTTCCTCCTCTACGACTGGCTCGACGTCGCGTCTCTGCGCGAGCGGCCGCGCTTTGCCGAGCACTCACGCGAGACCTTCGATTCGGTGCTCGACACCTGCGAGAGGATCGCGCGCGAGAAGTTCGCGCCGTTCAACCGCGTCGCCGACACCGAGGAGCCATGGTTTGACGGCGAGAAGGTCCACCTGCCGGCGGCGAGCCACGCCGCGGCGCGGGCGTACTTCGAGTCGGGAATGCTCGCTGCCGCGCAGGACTACGAGATCGGCGGCATGCAGCTGCCCTGCGTTGTCGAGATGGCGGCCAACAGCTTCTTCTCGAAGGCGGGGATCGGAATCGGCGGCGGCGGCATGCTGACGAGCGGCAACGCCAATCTGCTGATGGCACACGGCACGCCGTTGCAGCGCGAGGTGTTCGCGCAAAACGAGTTCGCGGGGCGGTTCTCGGGGACGATGTGCCTGTCGGAGCCGCAGGCCGGCTCGAGCCTGTCGGACATCGCGACGCGTGCGACTCCTGACGGCGCCGATTTCGAGACCGACCCGCTCGGCCCGCGCTACCGCCTGCGCGGCAACAAGATGTGGATCTCCAACGGCGAGCACGAGCTGAGCGAGAACATCGTTCACCTCGTCCTCGCCAAGATTCCGGGCGACGACGGCAGGCTCGTCGCTGGGACGCGCGGAATCTCGCTCTTCATCGTGCCGAAGAAGCTGGTCGGCGACGACGGGGCGCTCACCGGCGAGCGCAACGACGTCTCGCTCGCAGGGCTCAACCACAAGCTCGGCTATCGCGGCATCCCGAACACGCTGCTGAACTTCGGCGAAGGCAAGTTCCTGGTGCGCGGCGCGCCCGGCGCAATCGGCTACCGCGTCGGCAGGCCGGGCGAGGGCCTGCGCTGCATGTTCCACATGATGAACGAGGCGCGCATCGCCGTCGGCCTCGGCGCGACGATGCTCGGCTTCGCCGGCTACGAGGCCTCGCTCGCGTACGCCAGGGAGCGGCCGCAGGGCAGGCCGATCGGCCCGGCAGGCAAGGACCCTGCGCAACCGCCGGTGCGCATCGTCGAGCACGCCGACGTCAAGCGGATGCTGCTCGCGCAGAAGAGCTATTGCGAAGGCGCGCTCGCGCTCGAGCTCTACTGCGCCCGTCTCGTCGACGAGCTGCACACCGGCGACGATGCAGCGAAGGCGAGGGCGCACCTGTTGCTCGAGGTCCTGACGCCGATCGCCAAGAGCTGGCCGAGCGAGTGGTGCCTGGAGGCGAACAGCCTCGCGATCCAGGTCCTCGGCGGCTATGGCTATACGCGCGACTTCCCGGTCGAGCAGTACTGGCGCGACAACCGCCTCAACATGATCCACGAGGGCACGCACGGCATCCAGGCGCTCGACTTGCTCGGCCGCAAGGTCGTGATGGACGGCGGCTCTGGACTCGAGCTCGTGTGTTCGGCGATGGCCGAGACCGCGGAGCGCGCGTATGCGCTCCCCGCGCTCGCCGAGCACGCGCAGGCGCTCGTGGCTGCGTCGGCCGACGTCGCCGAGGCGACCCGCGCCGCGTGGTCGACCGGCGTTGCGGCCGAGGCGCTCGCCAATGCGACGCCGTACCTGCAGGCGTTCGGCCACCTCGTGATCGCCTGGATCTGGCTGGACGTCGCGAGTTGCGCCGTGCGCGCCGACGACGACGCGGCCCGGCGCGGCCGCCTCGCCGCGTGCCGCTACTTCTTCCGCTACGAGCTGCCGCGGATCGGTGCCTGGCTCGCCGTCGTCGCATCGCGCGACGACACTTGCCGGGCAATGCCCGAGGAATCGTTTTGAAGCCGGTCGTGGCACGCATCGAGGCTCTGATCTGGACGCTGATCTACGGTGGCCTGCTCGCCGCCGGCGTCGGCATCGCGCTCGCGCGCGAGGGTGCCCCGTACGGGGTCGCCGTCGTCATCGCGGCCGCCGTTGTCGTCGCGATCGGCGTCGCACTTGTCTGGGTTCGCTCGCGACTGCACGCGCCGTAATCGCTCGTCCCATCCCTGCTTCTTCTTCGGAGACCCGCATGAGCACCAACATCCGCCAGCTGTTCGATCTCGAAGGCAGGACCGCGCTCGTCACCGGGGGGTCGCGCGGCCTCGGCTTGCAGATCGCCGAAGCGCTCGGCGAAGCTGGGGCGAAAGTCCTGCTGACATCGAGGAAGGCCGAGGACCTCGAGGAGTCGGCGGCGCAACTCAAGTCGCGCAACATCCACGCGCTCTGGGTCGCCGCAGACCTCAGCCAGCCGAGCGAGATCGTTCGCGTCGCGCAGGATGCGATCTCGCGCCTGGGCAGCGTCGACATCCTGGTCAACAACGCCGGCGCGACCTGGGGCGCTGCCGCCGAGGATCATCCGCTCGAGGCGTGGGACAAGGTGATGAACCTGAACGTGCGCTCGATCTTCCTGATGAGCCAGGCGATCGGCAAGCACAGCATGATCCCGCGCCGCCAGGGCAAGATCATCAACGTCGCGTCGATCGCCGGCCTCGCAGGCAACAGCGCCGACATGGCGATGGTCGCCTACAACACGAGCAAGGCCGCGGTCGTCAACTTCACGCGCACGCTCGCCGGCGAATGGGGCAAGTACAACATCAACGTCAATGCCCTCGCGCCCGGCATGTTCCCGAGCAAGATGACGAAAGGGACGATCGCGCGCATCGGCGAGAAGGAGCTCGCGGACCACGCGCCGCTCTTGCGCATCGGCGACGACGACGACCTCAAGGGCGCGACGCTGCTGTTCGCGTCGCAGGCCGGCAAGCACATCACCGGTCAAGTTCTGCCGATCGATGGCGGCGTCTCGGCGATCATCGCGGCCTAGGTTTGCCCTTGGAATTCCGCATCCGCATTCCGTTCGTCGATCTGCTCGGCTTCGAGCTGCTTCGCTTCGAGCGCGGCGAGGCCGAGATCGCGCTCACCTTGCGCGACGAGCTCACCAACTCGTGGGGGGTCGCCCACGGCGGTGTGTCGATGACGTTGCTCGACGTCGTCATGGCACACGCGGCGCGTGCTCCCGGCGACGACGGCGTCGCCGAAGAGTCGGGCGTCGTCACGGTCGAGATGAAGACGACCTTCCTGCGCCCCGGCCTCGGCCGCGTCGTCGGCACCGGGCGTAGGCTTCACCGCACCGCTTCGATGGCGTTTTGCGAGGCGACTCTCGCCGACGGTGACGGCCAGCTCGTCGCCCATGCGACCGGGACGTTCAAGTTCCTGAAAGGGCTGCCCGCGGGCGGCAGGCGTATCCAGCGCCCCAATGCATCCGACTGAGGATCATCACCATGGCACAGATCAACCGACAGATCCATCTCGTCTCGCGGCCGACCGGAGAGGCGACGGCCGACAACTTCCGCCTCCTCGAAAAGCCCCTCGGCGCGCCCGGCGAAGGGCAGGTGCTCGTGCGACATCATTTCCTGAGCCTCGATCCCTACATGCGCGGTCGCATGAACGACGCCAAGAGTTACGCCCAGCCGCAGCCGCTCGGCCACGTGATGCAGGGCGGCACGGTCGGTGTCGTCGAGGAGTCGCGCCATCCGGGGTACAAGCCCGGCGACAGCGTCGTCGGCTACGGCGGCTGGCAGGAGTACTCGATCGTCGATGCCGGCAACCCGGGCATGCTGCGCAAGGTCGACACCAGCCACGTTCCATTGTCGGCCTACCTCGGCGCGGTCGGCATGCCCGGCGTCACCGCGTGGTACGGGCTGATGCGAATCTGCCAACCCAAGCAAGGCCAGACGATCGTCGTCAGCGCGGCCAGCGGCGCGGTCGGCAGCGCGGTCGGCCAGCTTGCCAAGTCGCGCGGCTGCCGCGCGGTCGGTATCGCCGGTGGTGCCGACAAGTGCGGCTATGTCAAGAACGAGCTCGGCTTCGACGCCTGCGTCGACTACAAGGCCGCATTGGGCAAGAGCGGCGATTCGAAGACGCTCTACGAGGCGCTGAAGGAGGCGACTCCCGACGGCGTCGACGGCTGCTTCGAGAACGTCGGCGGCATGGTGCTCGACGTGACGCTCGCGCGCATGAACGCGTTCGGCAGGATCGCCCTGTGCGGAATGATCAGCGGCTACGACGGCCAGCCGATCCCGCTGCAGCAGCCGCAGCTCCTCCTGCAGTCGCGGCTGAGGATCGAGGGCTTCATCGTCAGCGAGCACATGGACGTCTGGCCGGAAGCGCTGAAGGAGCTCGGCACGATGGTTGCGGCCGGCAAGCTCAAGTACCGCGAGACCGTCGCCGACGGGTTGGCGGCGGCGCCGGAGGCGTTTCTCGGCCTGCTGAAGGGAAAGAACTTCGGCAAGCAGCTCGTCAAGGTCGCGTGAAGGTCGGCATGCAAGGCAGCGAGCGCCCTTGGGACGGATTCCGCTCCGGGGCGAGGGCGCGGCCGTGAGCGAAACGATCCTCCACCACTATCCGACATCGCCGTTCTCGGAGAAGGTCCGCCTCCTTCTCGGCATGAAGGGCCTGCGGTGGCGCTCGGTGCACGTGCCCGTGATCATGCCCAAGCCCGACGTCGTTGCGCTCACCGGCGGCTACCGGCGAACGCCCTTCCTCCAGATCGGAGCCGACGTCTACTGCGACTCGTTGCTGATGTGCCGCGTGATCGATCGCATGGCTCCGGACCCGCCGCTCTATCCGGCGCCGATCGCGGGGCTGGCCGAGATCGTCGCCCAGTGGGCCGACTCGACGCTGTTCTGGGCCGCAGTGCCATTCACGATGCAGCCGGCCGGCGCTGCGCATCTGTTTGCCGGTGCGCCGCCGGAAGCGTTGAAGGCATTTGCCGCTGACCGCGCGGCGATGAATCCCTCGATGCGTCGCGCGCCGACCGCCGACGCGCGCGCCGCGCTGCTCGCCTATCTCGATCGCCTTGCATCGTTGCTTGCCGACGGCCGCAAGTTCCTGCTCGGTGGCGTCGCGTCGATCGCCGACGTGTCGGCAGCACAGTCGATCTGGTTCATGCGTCGGGCGCCACCGATCGCAGCGCTGCTCGCGCCGTATCCCGGTGTCGTCGCCTGGTTCGAGCGCGTTGCCGCGTTCGGCCACGGCGAGGCAACGCCGATGGGCAGCGACGAGGCGATCGCGGTCGCAGCGAGCGCGCGCAACCACGCGCCGACGTCGGTCGCCGCGGGGCAGCCGTTTGCCGCCGGCGCCGAGGTCGCGGTCACGGCAGCGGACTACGCGCACGACGAGATCGTCGGCACCGTCGTCGGCCTCGACGACGCCGAAGTCGTGCTCGCACGCGACGATCCCCGCGCCGGCCGAGTCCACGTCCACTTTCCTCGCATCGGCTTTCACATCAAGGCGACCAAGAAGGAGATCGCATGAAAACATTCGCCGGCCGAACGGCCGTGATCACCGGCGCCGGCTCGGGCTTCGGGCTGGAAACCTCGCGCCTCGCCGCGCAGCGTCGGATGAACGTCGTCATGGCCGACGTCCAGCAGGACGCGCTCGACCGCGCCGCGGCCGAGGTCCGCGCTCTCGGCGTCGACGTGCTGCCGTATCGCCTCGACGTCGCGCATGCGGCCGAGGTCGAGGCGCTCGGTGCGGCGACGCGCGAGCGCTTCGGCGCGCCGCACATCGTCTTCAACAACGCCGGCGTGGGCGCCGGCGGCCTGATCTGGGAAAACAGCGCCGCCGACTGGGCGTGGGTGCTGGGCGTCAACGTGATGGGCGTCGCCCACGGCATCCGCGTCTTCACGCCGATGATGCTCGAGGCGGCCGAGATGGATCCTTCGTACGAGGGACACATCGTCAACACCGCATCGATGGCAGGGCTCCTCAATCCGCCGAACATGGGTGTCTACAACGCGAGCAAGCACGCAGTCGTGTCGATGAGCGAGACGCTCTACCAGGACCTTCAGCTCGTCACCAGGCAGATCGGCGCGTCGGTGCTGTGCCCGTTCTTCGTGCCGACCGGCATCACCGAGAGCCAGCGCAATCGCCCCGAGGCGCTCGCCGCGGGCCAACCGACCAGGAGCCAGCTGATCGGCAAGGCGATGAGCGATCGCGCGGTCGGAAGCGGCAAGGTGAGCGCCGCCGACGTCGCCCGTTTCGTTTTCGACGCGATCGGCGAGCGCCGTTTCTACATCTACAGCCACCCGAAGTCGCTGGCAAGCGTGCAGACGCGGCTTGAGGACATCGTGCAGGCGAGGAACCCGACCGACCCGTTCGCCGGTCGGCCCGAGATCGGCGCCGAGCTGCGCGCGGCGCTGCGCTCGGCGGACTGACGCGCGGCCTTCAGCAGCCGACCTTGACGGCCTGCACCGGCCGGCCGGTCGCGGCGTCGACGACGACCAGGTTGACGCTGCGCGGATGTGCGGCGTCGACAGTGGTCGCCGGCTTGAAGGTGAGGGTTTCTCTCGCGCCGTCGTGCACCGCCCATGCTGCGACCGGAGCGTAGTCGCGGACGACAAAGTCGTGGTGCAGCGTCGCGCCCTCGTTCTCGCCCGCCTTGACTGCAGTGACGTGGCCCTGCTCGGTCACGGCCCAGTAGGCGGCGAGGCGGCCCGGGGCGTTGGCGGCGGCCATGACGGTGGCGACGAAGCGATCGCCGTGCTGCGCGAGCGAGACCTCGATCGGCGCCGCAGGCCGTGACGACGCCACGTTCACACGCGACCAGTCGGTGCGGTCGCGACCGTCGACGACGACCTGCGGCGTGTAGCTGAAGCGCGCGCCGTTGCTCGCCTGCTGCGTCGCCTGCCGGGCTGTGAAAGCCGGGCTCGCGAAGCGGTCCTTCCAGCCGAGGCGGTCCCAGTAGTCGACGTGGAAGGCGAGGGCGACGACCGATGGGTCGTCCTTCAGCTTCGACAGCCAGCGGTCGGCGGGCGGGCACGAGTTGCAGCCTTCCGACGTGTAGAGCTCGACGACCGGCGCGGCGAGGTGCGGGCTGGTCGCGGTGCAGGCGTCACCGGCACGCGCCGCTGCCTGGCCGAAGAGCGCGGCAACGCCGGCGAGCGCGATCGACAGCGCACGCCCGGGTGCGGAGCCACCCCGGCGCGAGGAGAGCTCGG
>DATAYY010000097.1:0-2308 GCA_036272325.1 Caldimonas sp.
CGCCAGCGAGTCGGTCTTGCCGACGTTGGTCGCGAGCGTGCCGCAGCCGGCGACGAGCGCCGATGCCGCGATCAACGCCGCTGTCGCGAGGCGGGCGA
Organism: Caldimonas sp.; assembly: GCA_036272325.1. Lineage (GTDB taxonomy): Bacteria > Pseudomonadota > Gammaproteobacteria > Burkholderiales > Burkholderiaceae_C > Schlegelella_A. The sequence continues at coordinate 99 of DATAYY010000097.1, forward strand.
GCGCAGCGCGCGAAGGGCCGCCGCGACCGCCTGCATCCGACCAGGCCGCCCTTTCGGCGCCGGCGTCGCGTGGGCCTTTCTCGTAAGATGAAGAGCGCGCCCGCGACCCACCGGAGCCGGTCATGAAGAAGAGTTTCGCGTCCATGTGGTTGTCGATGCTGCTGCTCGCGCTGGCGACGCCGTCATACGCAGCACTCGATGTCGGAGATGCAGCGCCAAACTTTACAGGGCAAGCTGCGCTCGGCGGCAAGGTGTTCAATTTCAAGCTCTCCGACTCGCTCGCCAAGGGGCCCGTCGTCCTCTACTTCTTTCCAGCCGCATTCTCGGTCGGCTGCTCGATCGAGGCGCACGAGTTCGCCGAGGCGATGGGCAAGTACGAGGCGCTCGGTGCGACCGTCATCGGCGTCTCGTCGGACGACATCGATACGCTCGGCAAGTTCTCGGTCCAGGCGTGCCAGGGCAGGTTCCCGGTCGCGTCCGACAATTCGCAGTCGGTGATGAAGTCGTACGACGCCGTCATGCAGACGCGACCCGACTACGCCAACCGCGTCTCCTACGTCATCGCGCCGAACGGCAAGGTCGTCTACAACTACCAGAGCCTGAACCCGAGCCGCCACGTCGAGAAGACGCTCGCCGCGCTCAGGGATTGGTCGCAGACCAGGTCGAAGTGACGCGCTCGTGCGCCGTCAGCGCGCGGCGGCGGTTCGCGTGCCTGACGGCGCGCCGTCGTGCCACAGTGCACGCTTTCGCCGAGCCTGACCGGCGAGCGCTGCGGGCGCTGCCGCCGCCGCTGGCACACTGAACGAACGACGGGAGGTTGCATGGCGAAGACGACACGTGCCGCGGTCGCGCGGCCCCTCAAGCTGTACGCGATCGGCCAGGCGATCGTCCTCGCCGGTGCGTGGGCGATGAACGAGACCGGATCGATGCTGCCGATGGCACTCGCCGCCTCCGCGTGCCTGATGTTGACGGCGCCATTGGTGCGCCATTTTCTGCGTCCCGCTCGGGAGCGTCGCTGACGACGTTCGCGACCCGTCTGTAGGAGCGCGCCGACGTCGCCGCCGGCCGCCAGACGACCGGCGCGGGCGGTCGCCTCTGCTTCGTGACCTCCGCCCTGGGCGCGATCCTCGCCGGGGGGCTCAACCCCGACCAGGAGCGACGCACATGGACACCAACGAACCGATGCTGACCGGCCTCTTTCCGGACCGTGACAGCGCCGAGCGCGCCTATCGATCGGTCTCGGACCGCGGCTACACGCGCGACGACGTCGACGTGGTGATGTCGGAGGACACCCGCAAGCGTCACTTCGCGAGCACCGTCGAAGGGCGCGAGACCGAACTCGGGACCAAGGCCGCCGAGGGCGCCGGCATCGGCGGCGCCATCGGCGGCAGCCTGGGCGCGATCGCGGCCGCGATCGCCGCCGTCGGCACGACGATCGCGTTGCCGGGGCTCGGCCTCGTCATCGCCGGCCCGCTCGCGGCGGCGATCGCCGGCGCCGGCGCCGGCGCGGCGACCGGCGGTATCGTCGGCGCGCTGATCGGTTGGGGCATCCCCGAAGAGCGCGTCAAGGTCTACGACAAGGGCATCCGCGACGGCGGCATCCTGATGGCGGTGCGGCCGCGCAACGACGAGGACGCGAGCTTCTTCGAGGACTCGTGGAAGTCGAACAGCGGCGAGCACGTCTACCGGTAGACATCGCGGTCGTGGGCGGCGATCTTCTCGCGCACGCGCGCCGCGAGCTCGGCGCCGCGCGGCGAGCTCGTTGCCGGCGGCACGCGCAATCCCGGCGGGACGACCGGGTCGCCGCCTTGCGCGAGCGCGCTTCGGTCGACCGCTGACGTCGCCGCTGGCAACACCGCGGCTGTGCTTGCCTGCGGCGCAGCCGCAGCGCCGGACTGCGGCCGCAGCGCAGGCGCTCGGTCCGGATGGGGCGTCGTCGCGTTGGCCTGCGCCGGCACCGGCGCTCCTCGCAGGAACGCCCGCATCGCGTTGCGCAGCCGGCCGCGCGATAGGTCGTCGAGATAGATCATGTGGCCGCCTGGGTAGGTGCGCGTGACGACGCTCGGCTGCGGGCCGAGCCGCCCGAGGTCGAGCTCGGTCTGCAGGAACGGCGTCGCGAGGTCGTGGTAGCCGGCAAGCGAGAGCACGGGCAGCGCGGGCGCGCGCACGAGCGCCGCGGCGAGATCGGGAATCGTGTCGGGCAGCGGCTG